>NZ_JBCPGE010000029.1:0-57126 GCF_040914025.1 Ruminococcus sp. RTP21484sp1_RTP21281st1_A8_RTP21281_210402 | reverse complement strand
AAATTTAAGGAACAGCATAAAAACTGTATTTGTAAGATGCATATGTCTTATAACTACGAGAAGCAGGAATGGAGCCTGCAATATAATCCGATGAGGTGCATGTGCGGACCAGGAGAGTATTGTATGCTGCGGGGCAGACCTCTTTCCAAAAAGACAGGGAATATATACTACGATTTAAAGGTATCTACAATCCGAAAAGATGATACCTTTTTTGCCGGGGAGCCTGTAGTGACGATCACAAGGGGAAAGAAATTTTTGCAAAGCAAGGTTTCGGTCGATATCTGTGAGGAAATTGTAAAAAGAAAACAGGAGGATATTTTTGATAAGGAATGGTGGAATGGCTATTCTATGCAGGCCTTGTACGATCCGGATTTGAAGGTGGAAATTCTGAATGTTAGAGTTGCTACGCGATTGACGCGAGATAAGGCACAGGATACTGAGGATAAAAAAGCCGGAATATACATTGGCTATGAAGCAGACTTTGCGAAAGCGAAGAAGAAGTGGAAACAGAAACGAAAAGAGAAACGCTTGGAGCAGACAAAAAGAAAGATTGTGCAAAAGGGCTGGGAGTCTCTGAATGATACAGAACAAAGATTTATGAAGAAGAGACTTTCTGCCGAACAGATTGAAGCTTTGCAACAGGAGTGGGTTACGGCAAATGAGCATAAGGATGAGGCTGAGCAGTTAACCCTGGATTTATAAAATAACTTCGGAAAGGACAAATTAGATGGAAAAACGAAAGCTTAAAAAAATGAAGGTATTGGAACCATCGGAGGAGATGGTTCTGGCGGCAGAAAGTGATATTCCAGCTATCGGAAATATGGCTTATGAGAGAATGGAATATCCAATTGGTTTGTTCATTCAGGCAGAAATGGACGAAAATATCTTAAAAATTGGTTTTTTTGTTACAGATATTTTGACTGCTGGCGGAAGAAGACCTTTATATACCCTGTTCATTGATAAGGAAAATGATTGCTTCATAGGATATGATTACCGGCTGAAGAAATGGACCAATAAAATGCTGGATAAAATTGAACTGCCTAAAGGGGTAAAGGGAGATCATACCTGGTGTGATCTAAACAGCCGCAGTCAAATATGGGAAACCCTGGGTGAGGAATATAAAAAAGATAATGTATGTTATGGCCTTTTTCATTTTGAAGAACAGGTACGGGAAAGGCAAAAGATACAGAAACATTTAAAACGAACAACCGCCTGGGACCAGGTTATGAAATACGTCAGGGAAACTCCGAAGGACTGGGAGAAATGGCTGAAAAGAGTGGGAATTACACAGAATTACATTTTTTATGAATACTCCCGGAAGAAAAATATCACAGGCTACTGTACATGGTGTGAAAAGAATGTGGTGGTGAATGGCGTAAAACACAACAGGACGGGAAAATGTCCTAACTGCAGGCATAAGATCCAATATAAGGCAGTGGGAAGACAGCGCATGGTAAAGTCAAAAGAAGAAACTGCATATCTTTTGCAGACATGCGGTGATAATTTTGTTATTCGTGAATTCAGGGCAGATGTGAAATATGACATGGTTGCTTATACAAAACCAGTTTATAACTGGAGAGAGCTGCGACGATATGTATTTGATAAAGACCTTAACGAAAAAAAATTTTACTGGGGTTATTATCATGGGACAGAAGAGAACAGATGGATCCATGGGTCATTGAATACATACAACCCTTATTGCTGGGGGAATTGGGGATATGAACCCCGCTATCCGGGGCATATCTACAAAAAGTCACTCCATGGAATAAAAAATAATCAGCTTAAAAGAAGCGGATTCCATGAGCTGGTCAGAAAAAGTGAAACAGTAGAGCCGGTAGCCTATTTTCATCGGTTAAAGCAATATCCTTATCTGGAGCAGCTGATAAAAGCCGGGCTGAATGAGCTTGCAAAGGAAATCATAGAAAACAATACTTCTGTTTTTTATAAGGAAGCAGATTCGCTTGGACATGCTCTTGGGATTGATAAGTTCCGCCTGAACCGCCTTCGCAATAATCATGGTGGAAAAGTATTTCTGCAATGGTTGACTTATGAAAAGGGATTTGAAAAAGTGATAAAAGATAACGTGATTGCCTGGTTCTCGAAATGGCAGATCTGTCCGGAAGACCTTTTGTTTGTACTGGATCGGATGAGCCCGGAACAGATAAAAAATTATTTGGAAAAACAGGCAAAAGAAAGCGAAAAAAAGCCAAAGGAGCTTATTGGTACCTGGCAAGACTATCTTGACATGGCGTTAAAGCTTGGTATGGACGTGAAGGATCCAATTATATACCGTGTGAGAAAACTGGAAAAACGGCATAACGAACTGGTTCAATTGATGATAGAGAAGAAAATGGATATAAAAGCCGAAGAGATTGCAGAAAAATTTCCTGGTATAGAAAACGTCTGTGAGAACCTGAGAAAATATGAATATAGCGATCATACTTTCCAAATTGTGGCACCGCGGAAAATCAAGGATATTCTGGAAGAAGGAGAAGAACTGCAGCACTGCATCATCGGAAAAGATACTTATTTTGCGCGTATGGTAAAACAGGAGTCTTATCTTTTGTTCCTGAGAAAAAAGAATGCACCCCAAAAGCCATATTATACATTGGAAGTGGAACCAGATGGGACAGTACGCCAGAAACGGACATATTTTAACAGGCAGAACCCGGATATTAAGCAGGCCGAGAAATTTTTATTGCGTTGGCAGAAACAGCTTTCGCGTAAACTAAATAAGGAAGATAAGATGCTTTCGATAAAAAGCCGTGATCTTCGAAAGAGAGAAATTGAGGATCTGCGGGAAAAGAAAGTAAAGGTGAACGGATTTGGCTTTACTGGAAAGCTGCTTGCGGATATTCTGGAAGAGGATTTGATGGAAAATGCAGCATAAACCAGAAAACAAAAGAAAGATGATAAAGATACTATGAAAAATGGAAATAATCAAGTTACCCTGACAGGGAGGATTGCAACGGAATTTAAGCTTTGTTATCAATATGGTAGTGAAAAATTCTATAAAATGGAAATCGTTGTAAAAAGGTTTCGCGAAAATGTGGATTGGATCCCAGTGGTGGTATCTGATTGGCTGGTGGATATAACACAGGATTATACGGAGCAATTTGTAGAGATCCATGGAGAGTTTCGCTCACATAATTGTCATGAAGAAATGCGCAATCGTTTGGAACTCTTTGCAATGAGGTACAGAAGAAAATGGTTTGTAAAGAATTAGAATGGTGGAATTAAAATACTACAGATATGAAACTATAGTGGAATTGACACAAAATTGTTGGATGGTATAATAAAAATGGCATTTGGCAGCAGATACTGCAGATATTTTATCTTGATGGAGATCAAGATGTTAAGAGCTTAATATAGTGTGATTAGTACACCCTAAAATCATAAGGATAATGGTTTTAGGGTGTTTTTTATATTACTTCTGCTAATGCCGTGAATAAAATAACGAAAGGGGGAATATTGCCTGTTTTGTGTCAATTTGGAATCAAGGAAAGGATCATGTTCAAATGCATAAACCGAAACGAAAATCGAAATATTGGGAACAATTTAGTTATGAATATGATGGTGTTACATATTCGGGAAAAAAGAATTGCTGCGAAAAACTTGGATTAAGATATTTGGGAGTATTGCAGCATGCACACGACTATAACTGTACGTTTGAGGAAGCTATAAGCCAGATGTTAGAGAATAAACAGAAAAAGGAGTTTGTTTTTCGTAATAGGAAATGGCTTAGCTTAGATACCTGTTGCGATTTTTATAAAATAAACAAATATAGCGTTCAGCAATTACAGTATCAATGCGGGTATACAGTTTAGGAAGCTCTTGAGCGCTCAATTAATCATACAAATCTTTTGCGCTTCAAGTATAAAGGCAAAAATTATGCATCATTTCGTGAGTGTTGTAAAGAGCTGGGAATACCTGAATGCACTGTGAGACGTTGTATGAGAGAAACAGGAAGATCAAAAACTGTAGCACTAAATTATTGTTTGAAAAAAGCTGAAAACAGGGACGGAAATCAAAAAGTATATAATCCTTCTCCTTTTTTTTACAAAGGAAAAAAATACGATTCATTTGTGAAGTGCTGTTGGAATTACAATTTAGAAGCAGACAAAGTACGCCAAAAATGTATTGCAGAGGATATTTCATTAGCTGAAGCTCTTAACTATTACCTCATACAGCATCCTGTAAGAAGAAAAAATGATTATGATAGCACCATTTGCCATAAGTCCATTGCAGAACAGTGCAGACAGTACGGAATAAAGTATTATGATGTTTACAATTATTCTTCAAGATATAATTGTTCAAAAGAGGAAGCCATCAAACACTGCTTGGAAGTTAAGCAAAAACTAGGAACAGATGTTATAGAATTTGATGGAGTAAAATATGCGGATCTGCATGAATGTTGTAGGATGTTGAAATTTCCATATAGACGAGTTTTGGCAAAAATTATGAACAGTGATTGCAGTGTGCAGGAAACGTTACAAAACCTAAAGCAAAAAAAAGAAAGGCTTTTTGGCACCGGAGATATTGAAAACATAACATTGGAAAATGGTAAATGCTATGAAAATATAAAGGAATTATGTTCTGATCTGCGAATCCGAGAAGGAACTCTTTATGGATATGCACTTCGCAATGAATGCTCGATTACGGAAGCTGCCGATTATTATGCCAAAAGAGAAGAAGTGTTTCAAAATGTGGCACTGAAAGTCGGTGATCAATTTTATAATGATCTTCGCCAGTGCTGTGAAGAACAGGGGATACGGTATAAGGATGTTTATAGAAGAATGGTAGAAAAAATGGTTTCTGCCGAAGAAGCTGTGGAATACTTTTTAAAAAGAAAGGATCGGAAAGCAAAAGAAAAGCAATTTAAAAGACAGACGAATTTTGAACCGGGAGTCCCTAAAAAAGTCGTTATAATGGGAAAAGAATATCCTTCTAAAACCAGTTGCTATGATGATTTAAAAATACAAAAAAAATTGGTACTTAAGCGCATGAGAGATACTAGCTGTTCTTTTGAAGAGGCTGTTATTGCTACTTATCAAGCGAGGATAGAAAAAGAATTCCATTTCCATGGAGAAGTGTACAAAAGCTTTGTGGCTTGCTGTAAAGCATATGGTGTAGCGCAAGAGTATATTGCAATAAAAGCCAAAAGAGAAGGCATAACAAGACAGGAAGCAATAGAAAAAATATTGGCATTACGGGAGAAAGGTACATTGTAGTAGTTGAATTTGATATGTGAAAGGAAATGTAGGTATGAGAAAAAAGAACGATACAAAGGAGGAAAATGGGAAACTTCTTCTTTCAGTAAAAGAAACCTGTGAATTAACTGGGTTATCTGAAAAAACAGTTCGTACTATAATGGCTGAAAATGATTTCTGCGTCCGAATTGGGCGCAGAACACTTGTACACAGAAAAAAATTCGAACACTGGTTGGAGGAACAGGACACTTGAATATTTTTTAAGAACGTGTTAATATTCTGATGTACTTGAAATCTGGCCTGGAAAGGATGAACACAGTATGGGAAAATCTTTGAAAGGCAAAGAATTAGGAAGTGGACTTTCGCAAAGGAAGGACGGACGTTATCAAGCCAAATATTATATACCAGGTTCCCCGAAACCCCAATATTTATATGATAGAAATTTGGCAAAACTAAAGAAAAAACGTGATCTTGAAAAAGCAAAATACATTCTGGGTTATAATGATAAAGCGAAAAAATATAAAGTTTCTGAATGGTTTGATGTATGGATGAAACTTTACAAAATTGGGCGAATTAAAGCAAATACGGTTCGTGGATATGTAGATGGATTTGAGCGGGGTGCAGATTTTATTGGCTCTGTGAGGCTTGATTGCCTCACACCCTCTCATATCTACAATATGGTTGAAGGAATGCAAAACGATGGCTATGCGGAATCATCAGTTGTCCATACTTTATCAATTGTAAAGCAATTACTTCAAAGTGCGGTAGATAATCAAATGATTCCAATGAATCCCTGTAAAGGGATTGCAATAGAAAAATCCGAAAAAGTAACAGTTGATCCAATATTGGAGGATGAAAGCAAAATACTTCAACCAGAGGAAATTAAAACATTTCTTGATGCAGCAAAAAACACGAGATATTATGAACTATTTTATATTATTTTGAATACTGGAATGCGTATTGGCGAAATTACAGCACTTTGCTGGTCTGATATTGATTTTGAATGTCATCGAATTCGTGTATATAAAACACTGAATAGAACGACGATTTATTTTGATGAAGGAAAAAATCGATTAGAAAAACCAGAGTCAGTTAAACAGATAACGACGCCTAAGAAAAAGGCAAGTTATCGTTGGATTCCTATGACAGAGGGTGTTGAATTGGCATTTCACTCTTGGGAGAAAAAGCAGATTGCGGATAAAGAAAAAAGCGGATCATCATGGGGAAAGGAAAATCCTTTCCTCAAAGATTTTCCGGATCTTGTATTCACAACACAACCAGGAGGGGTTTTTCTTCCTCAATATGCAAACGCGGAATGTTCACGTATTATAAGCATAATTGAAAAAAAAGAGATCGAATTAGCTGAAAAAGAAAATAGGGAACCTCGTCTTTATGAGGTATATCCCCATAAATTTCGGCATACGTTCGTCACCAAACTGAATGAGTCTAATATGTCTCCATTTACGGTGAGTAAGATTGTGGGACATACAAGCGTAAATATGACGAACTATTATACACATCTGGAACAGGATTATGTGGCAGATGAATTTAGAAAATTTGCTGCAAAATACGATGAGGGAAAAGTTCCGGCGGTGCCAGAAAAAGAATAAAGGAAAATTATGAAGAATACTACTGATAACATACAAAATACTAACCGGGGGTCAAATGGGGGTCAAACTACTATTTCAGGTGCTTCAAACCCGCATAAATTAAGGGATTCAGCGCAAACCATGAAACTGTCACCGATGATGCAGGAATACTGCAAAACAAAAGAAGAATACAAAGACTGCATCTTATTTTATCGTCTCGGGGATTTCTACGAGATGTTTTTTGATGATGCACTTCTGGTATCCAAGGAGCTGGAACTGACGCTCACCGGTAAAGACTGCGGTCTGGAAGAACGTGCTCCTATGTGTGGAATTCCCTTTCATGCAGCTGATACCTATATTAACCGTCTTATTGAACGGGGACATAAAGTTGCAATCTGCGAACAGGTAGAGGATCCGAAAAAAGCAAAAGGACTTGTAAAGCGTGCTGTTATCCGTGTGGTTACTCCCGGAACTACTTTAGATGCAACTTCTTTGGATGAGTCAAAGAACAATTATCTGATGTCAATTGTCTCCATAGCAGACCGCTTTGGTTGTGCAATAGCGGATATTACCACAGGTGACTGTTTCCTTACAGAAGTACCAAATAGCCAGAAACTGGTTGATGAGATCAACAAATTCAGTCCGGCTGAAATCATATGTAATGATTCCTTTTTTATGAGTGGGGTTGACACAGACGATTTGAAAGAACGTCTTGGAATTTGTATTTTTTCCCTGGATGCCTGGTATTTCGATGATGATACCTGCAGAAAAGAATTAAGGGAACATTTTCACGTAACCAATCTGGAAGGCCTTGGAATCAGCGATTATGACAGTGGAATCATAGCTGCCGGAGCGCTGTTTTTGTATCTTAAGGAAACGCAGAAGACTGCACTTTCTCAGATGACTACCATCCGTCCTTATACGGCAGAGCGTTATATGCTGATTGACAGCTCCAGCCGACGAAATCTGGAGTTGGTGGAGACCCTCCGTGAAAAGCAGAAAAGAGGTTCTCTTCTCTGGGTACTGGATAAGACTAAAACAGCCATGGGTGCCCGTACTCTTCGCTCCTTTGTGGAACAGCCACTGATCGATGCAGAAGAGATCAATCGCAGACTGGAAGCTCTTGAAGAGCTGAATGAGAAACCGATGCTCCGCGATGAGATCCGGGAATATCTCAATCCAGTGTATGACCTGGAGCGTCTGGTCAGCCGCATCAGCTTTAAGTCTGCAAATCCAAGAGATATGGTAGCATTTGCGTCCTCTCTGGAAATGATTCCTTATATTAAACAGGTTCTCAAGGACTTTCAGGCACCGATTCTGAAAGAAATCTACAAGGACATGGACAGTCTTGAAGATATTACAGATCTGATCAAGCACGCCATTGTAGATGAACCGCCCCTTGCCCAGAAGGATGGAGGCATTATTCGTGAAGGCTTTAACGAAGATGTGGATAAATTCCGCAGTGCCCGCACAGATGGAAAAAAATGGCTTACAGAGCTGGAAACAAAGGAACGTGAGCGTACCGGAATCAAATCCCTGAAGATCAAATATAACCGTGTATTCGGCTATGCCCTTGAGGTAACCAATACGTTTAAAGAACTGGTGCCGGAGAACTACATCCGTAAACAGACTCTTGCAAATGCAGAACGTTATATTACCGAGGAGTTGAAAAACCTTGAAAATATGATCCTTGGCGCTGAAGATAAACTTTATGCCCTGGAATACGAGCTGTTTTCCAATGTCCGTGATAAAGTTGGCCAGGAAGTGATAAGAATCCAGCGTACAGCCAAGGCAATTGCAGGTCTGGATGTGTTTGCATCCCTGGCGCTTGTTGCTGAGCGCAATCATTATGTACGTCCGAAGGTAAATGAAGGCGGAATTATAGATATCAAAGGTGGTCGTCATCCGGTTGTAGAGCAGATGATCGATAATGATATGTTCATTGCCAACGATACATACCTTGACAATACTAAAAAAAGAGTTTCCATTATTACAGGTCCAAATATGGCAGGTAAATCCACATACATGCGCCAGACTGCGTTGATCGTACTTATGGCACAGATTGGAAGCTTTGTTCCGGCAGATAAGGCTGTAATTGGAATTGTGGACAGAATCTTTACTCGTGTAGGTGCATCAGATGACCTTGCCAGCGGACAGAGTACTTTCATGGTGGAAATGACTGAGGTTGCCAATATCCTTCGAAATGCCACTGCCAAGAGCCTTCTGATCCTGGATGAGATTGGCCGTGGAACCAGTACCTTTGATGGTCTTGCCATTGCCTGGGCAGTGATTGAACATATCAGTAATACAAAGCTTTGTGGAGCCAAGACATTATTTGCCACACATTATCATGAACTGACTGAACTGGAAGGAAAACTATCTGGCGTTACCAACTACTGCATTGCAGTTAAGGAAAAAGGTGACGATATTGTTTTTCTCCGCAAGATTGTAAAAGGCGGCGCAGATAAGAGCTATGGAATTCAGGTCGCCAAGCTGGCAGGTGTTCCGGATTCTGTTATTAACCGTGCAAAAGAGCTGGTTGAGGAATTAAGCGATGCAGACATTACTGCTGCTGTAAAAGATCTGGCTTCACCGAAGAAGAAGCCGAAGGTAGAAATGGATATGGCGCAGATGTCATTATTTGACACTGTACAGGACAATGACATTATTGAAGAATTAAAAGGCATTGACATTGGAAATCTGACTCCCATGGAAGCCTTAAATACGTTATACAATCTTCAGAATAAGATAAAGAACAGATGGTAACTGACTGTTGACTTTCATATATGGTGTTGTCACCGCAGGCGACATGTCCGTATTGTGAACCGAAGCGGTCAACCTGCTTTTATATGGAGAGAAAAACTTGAGAAAAATAGCAGTTTTAGATAAACATACCATTGATAAAATTGCAGCAGGAGAAGTGGTGGAACGCCCTTCTTCTGTTGTGAAGGAGCTTGTAGAGAATGCAATTGACGCAGGTGCTACAGCTGTAACTGTGGAAATCACAGACGGAGGAAAGAAGCTGATCCGTATTACCGACAACGGTGGCGGAATCGAAGCATCTCAGGTACCAACAGCATTCTTAAGTCATGCCACTAGCAAAATTGAAAAAGTAGAAGACCTGGAAAACATAGCCTCACTGGGATTTCGTGGTGAGGCTTTGTCCAGTATTGCCGCTGTTTCCCAGGTGGAGCTGATTACCAAAACACCTTCCGCGATCAGTGGTGTGCGTTATGTGATTGAGGGCGGCGTGGAACAAAGCATGGAAGAAATGGGAGCTCCGGATGGAACTACATTCCTGGTTCGGAATCTTTTTTACAATACACCGGCCCGAAGCAAGTTCCTGAAATCTGATTCTTCAGAAGCAAATTATATTGGAACTATGATGGAACAGCTTGCTCTTTCCCATCCGGAAATATCTTTCAAATATATTCAGAACAAACAGGTGAAGCTGCACACCTCCGGCAACTATAATGTAAAAGATGTGATTTATAATGTATACGGCAGGGATATGGCGAAAGCACTTCTGGAAGTCTCCTACGAAAATGATTTTATGAAAATTGAGGGATACGCCGGCAAACCTGAAGTTTCCAGAGGAAACCGAAGCTTTGAGAATTACTATGTAAATGGCAGATTTGTGAAAAACAATATTATTACGAAGGCCATTGAGGATGCATATAAGGGCTTTGTCATGCAGCATAAATTTCCTTTTGTGTCATTGCAGATCCAGATGACAGGAAATGATCTGGATGTAAATGTTCATCCCCGGAAACTGGAGGTTCGTTTTGCAAGAGGGGCGGAGGTGTATGATGCCATTTACGAGGCTGTTCACAATGCACTTCTTCACAGAGAACTGATACCGGTTGTTCCAGTGGGGAAAGAGGAGCGGGAATCAAAGGTGGCAGCAGTAAGCCGCGGAGCAGTTCCGGAGCCATTTGAGAAAAGTCGCAGGACGGAGCTTCATTGTGAAGGTGCTGCTGAAAAAGCTGGTCGAAGCAGCGCAGGGAATAATGAAAGCTGCTATTCACAGGCTGCTGAAAAAACAGTTCTAACTGGAAAAACAGCTCTAACTGAAAAAACAGCTCCAACTGGAAAAATAAATTCATCTGGAAGCCTTGTAAACAGCTCTGGCTGTCAGGCCAGCAGTGTGCTTCGTGAGCAGGCAATTTATCAGGCGAAGCCATTTAGCAAGGAAGAGGAAGCTCTTTTTGCAGGAACTTTAAAAGAGGCTGCGGAGGCAGATAAAAGAGCGGATGAAAAAGCAGAAGAAAAAGCGGATAAAAGTGCAGATGAAAAAGCGGCAGAAGATAACATATCGGTTGAGAGAATGAATGAAGCCGATAATCAGGCAGAGACTGCTGTATCCGTAAACTATGAGATACCAGATAAATCTGAGCCTGGACAGAGTGATCCAGGTACAGAATATCCATCCGTTGGGGGAAAGCAGCTTGAGCTTTTTCAGGAGAAACTTCTGGCACCAGAATCCCGAAACCGCCATAAGCTGATTGGCCAGTTGTTTGACACCTACTGGCTGGTGGAATTTGAAAACCAGTTTTACATTATCGACCAGCATGCAGCTCACGAAAAGGTAAATTATGAGCGCTTTGTAAAACGTTTTAAAGAACAGTCCATTGAATCGCAATATCTGAATCCTCCGCTTGTGGTGACCTTGAACATGGATGAACAGGCGAAATTAAAAGCCAACGAAGAATATTTCAGGAAATACGGTTTTGAGATTGAACCCTTTGGTGGAAGGGAATACTGTATCAGTGCAGTTCCGACAAATTTGTACGGATTCCATGAAGAAGAACTCTTTCTGGAAATGCTTGACAATCTGGGAGGAGAAGGTGCAAAGGATGCTTTTGACCTTTTCACAGCAAGACTTGCCACAATGGCATGCAAATCTGCTGTCAAAGGAAATCATCAGATGTCTGCTCTGGAGGCAGATAAGCTGATCGACGAGCTTCTTACTCTGGACAATCCATATAATTGTCCTCATGGCCGTCCCACTATCATTGCGATGACAAAGACAGAAATTGAAAAGAAATTTAAGCGAATTGTATAAACAGGAGAGATTATGAAAAAACCTCTTATTGTCCTTACCGGTCCTACTGCAGTTGGAAAAACCAGGCTGTCTATTTCTCTGGCAAAAGCCATTGGCGGCGAGATCATATCTGCAGATTCCATGCAGGTTTATAAATATATGGATATTGGCTCTGCGAAGATCATGCCAGAAGAAATGCAGGGAGTTCCCCATTACCTGGTGGATGAGCTGACGCCAGAGGATGAATTTCACATTGTGCGTTTTCAACAGATGGCAAAGGATGCCATGGAAAAGATTTACACCAGGGGACATATTCCCATTCTGGTGGGGGGAACCGGCTTTTATATTCAGGCGGTGACCAGAGATATTGATTTTACCCAGGCTGAGCAGGACGATGGATACCGGGCCGATCTGGAGGCGATTGTCCAGGAAAAAGGTGCTGCATATCTTCATCAGATGCTGGCAGAGGTGGATCTCAAAAGCGCCGAAGTGATCCACGAAAACAACACGAAGCGTGTAATCCGCGCACTGGAATTTTATCATCAGAACCATAGCCCTATTTCCGCACACAA
This sequence comes from Ruminococcus sp. RTP21484sp1_RTP21281st1_A8_RTP21281_210402, assembly GCF_040914025.1. Lineage (NCBI taxonomy): Bacteria > Bacillati > Bacillota > Clostridia > Eubacteriales > Oscillospiraceae > Ruminococcus > Ruminococcus sp. RTP21484sp1_RTP21281st1_A8_RTP21281_210402. The sequence continues at coordinate 44,711 of NZ_JBCPGE010000029.1, read as the reverse complement.
TGAGGAGCAGCAGGAACGAACCAGCCCCTATAATCTGGCATACTTTGTGCTGAATGCACCACGGGAGCTTTTATATAAACGCATTGATAAGCGGGTGGATGAAATGATGACCAGCGGTCTTGTGGCAGAAGTCCAGAAGCTGAAGGACATGGGCTATCACAGAGGTATGGTTTCCATGCAGGGTCTTGGATATAAAGAAATCCTGGCCTATCTGGATGGAGAAATGCCGCTGGAAGAGGCTGTGCGGATCTTGAAGCGCGACACCCGGCACTTTGCCAAACGCCAGCTCACCTGGTTCCACAGAGAACCGGAAACAGTGTGGGTGAATAAAGATGAGTTCGGGTATGACGAGAATAAAATGCTGGAATATATGCTGAGCGTTTGCCATGAAAAAGGAATAACTGGAGAGTAGTTATTTCGATAATCAGATTTTCCACAGGGGGTAATCGCCCGCTTTGAAAACAAAAAAATGGAGGAATACCGTCAGACAGACGGAAAATTTATTATGAAAGAATTATACGAGCAGCTGGGAATTTCTTCCCAGGTTTACGATTTTTGCCATGAAATAGAAAAATCCTTAAAGGAGCGTTTTGAACAGTTTGACAAAACTGCAGAATATAACCAGATGAAAGTTCTTCTGGCTATGCAGAAAAACCGCGTCAGCGAGGAGTGCTTCGGCTCTTCTTCAGGTTACGGCTACAACGATTACGGCCGTGATACTCTGGAAAAGGTTTATGCGGATACATTCCACACAGAAGCATGTCTGGTGCGTCCGCAGATTGCGTGTGGAACGCATGCCCTGGCCATTGCTCTTTTTGGAAACCTGCGTCCAGGCGACGAAATGCTGGCACCAGCCGGAAAGCCATATGATACTCTTGAAGAGGTGATCGGTATCCGTCCATCCAAGGGGTCCCTGGCAGAATACGGAGTAACTTATCGTCAGGTGGATCTTCTTGAGGATGGAACTTTCGATTATGAAAATATCCGCAAAGCAATCAATGAGAAAACAAAACTGGTTGAGATTCAGCGTTCCAAAGGCTATATGACACGCCCCTCTTTTTCAGTAAAGCAGATTGGTGAGCTGATTGCATTTGTAAAGAGCATTAAGCCTGATGTGATCTGTATGGTAGACAATTGCTACGGCGAATTTGTTGACACGATTGAGCCCAGTGATGTTGGTGCAGATATGGTGGTTGGTTCTTTGATCAAAAACCCGGGCGGCGGACTTGCTCCAATTGGCGGTTACATTGCGGGAACCAAAGAGTGCGTGGAAAATGCTTCTTACCGTATGACCTGTCCGGGGCTTGGTGCTGAGGTGGGAGCTTCACTTGGCGTAAACCGTTCCTTCTATCAGGGATTTTTCCTTGCACCGATGGTGACAAAGGGTGCGTTAAAGGGCGCTGTTTTTGCAGCCAATATTTATGAAAAGCTTGGATTTGACGTGGTTCCAAATTCCACAGAGCCAAGGCAGGATATTATTCAGGCAGTGACTTTAAAAAGTCCGGAGCGTCTGATCGCATTCTGTAAGGGGATTCAGGCTGCTGCCCCGGTTGACAGTTATGTTGATCCGGAGCCATGGGATATGCCAGGTTATGACAGTCAGGTCATTATGGCAGCTGGCGCATTTGTACAGGGCTCTTCTATTGAGCTTTCCGCAGATGGACCTGTGAAAGAGCCATATGCCGTATATTTCCAGGGAGGACTTACCTGGGAGCATGCAAAACTAGGTGTTATGATGTCCTTGCAGAAACTTGTGGAGCAGGATTTGGTAAAATTACCGTGAAATTATGAAAAACATGAATTTTCGTGCAACGCCAGGCGTATAACTGTGAAGCGCTGAACCGTTACCATAAGTTCTTTCAAACAGATGTAAAAAACGGGAGTTTATATGGAGAAAAAACGTGTTATCGTTACAGGCGGCGGGGCGTCCGGGTTGATGGCTGCCATTGCAGCTGCAGAAAACGGGGCCGCTGTAACCATATTGGAACAAAATGAAAAACCAGGCAAAAAGATCTGCGCTACAGGAAACGGCAAATGTAATTTTACCAATATCCAGGTGCCGTCTGATGCATATCGAAGCGAAAATCCAGGCTTTGAACAGGCAGTTCTGAACCAGTTTCCGGTAGAAGACACGGTGAAATTTTTTACCCGGCTTGGAATTTATCCTGTAAATAAAAACGGCGGCTATCTCTATCCTCACAGCGGACAGGCAGCAAGCGTTGCCGAGGTATTGTGTATGGAAGCACGGAATCTTGGGGTAAAGATCAAGACCAACCAAAAAGTACAACGTGTTTTTAAGGAACAGGATATCTGGAAGGTTCAGGTAGAAGGCTGGATATACGAGGGTGAGGCTGTTATTCTTGCCAATGGTTCCAAAGCTTCTGCAATTTCCGGTTCAGATGGCAGCGGTTATGAGCTTGCCGCAGCACTGGGGCACAGGCTTATAGAGCCTCTCCCAGCTTTAACTGCCCTGAAATGCAGGAATACAGGCTTTTCCGGCTGGGCAGGTGTTCGAACAGAAGGCAGAATTACGCTGCTTGTGGATGGGGAAAAAGTCACAGAGGAAACAGGAGAACTACAGCTTACTGATTATGGCGTATCCGGAATTCCGGTGTTTCAGGTCAGCCGATACGGAATCCGTGCACTGAAACAGGGAAAAAATGTGACTCTGATTTTAAATTTTCTGCCAGAATTTTCCCGGGAACAGTTAAAAGCTTTTCTGAAAATACGAAAGGAAAACTGCCCCTATAAAGGAAAAAAAGACTTTTTGACCGGACTTTTCCCGGATAAGCTTGCAAAAGTGCTTTTGTCAGCAAATGATCTGGAAGAAGCAATCAGCAGCTATCCGCTTAAAGTGACTGGTTATCAGTCTTTTGAACAGGCACAGGTGTGCTCAGGCGGCGTTGATACTACGCAGGTTAACGCCCGGACCTTGGAATCCACACGAAATTCAGGCCTATATTTCGCAGGAGAACTATTGGACATTGATGGGAAATGTGGCGGTTACAATCTGCAGTGGGCCTGGTCCAGCGGTTATGTTGCAGGAGTGAATGCCAGCAAAATGTCAGAGCGTGTTTGAAAAAGGAGAATAACATGATTCGAATTACCCAGCTGAAACTTTCAATCAATCATACCCCGGAAGAGTTAAGCCAAAAGATCCGTAAGGAGCTTCGTCTGAAAAATGAAGGCTTCACTTACGAAATAGTGAAGCAGTCACTGGATTGCCGGCATAAAGAGGATAAGAAATTTGTTTATACAGTAGACGTGTCTTTGCAGGATATAAATCAGGAAAACAAGATCTTACGAAAGGTTCATGATAATAACATTATGTCAACCAAGAAAAAGGAATACATATTTCCATCTCCTGGTGAAGAGGAACTGAAATATCCGCCAGTCATTGTAGGAAGCGGACCTGCCGGAATTTTTTGTGCCTGGTATCTGGCAAGGGCAGGTTATCGGCCTCTGGTTCTGGAACGGGGAGAGGAAGCGCATATCCGTCAGAAGACTGTCGAGAATTTCTGGAAAAATGGCATACTGGATCCGGATTCCAATGTGCAGTTTGGTGAAGGTGGGGCTGGTACTTTTTCCGACGGAAAACTAAATACTCTGGTAAAGGACCCTTCAGGAAGAAATCATGAAGTACTGAAGCGTTTCGTGCAGGCGGGTGCACCGTCAGAAATTATCTATCAGCAGAAACCACATCTTGGTACAGACGTGCTGGTTGGTGTGGTGGAGACTCTTCGCCATGAAATTGAGGAAATGGGCGGGGAATTCCAGTTCCGTTCCAAAGTGACAGATCTTTTTTTTGAAAACAGTCAGTTAAAAGAAATTGAGATAAATGGGGAAAAAAGGATTCCTGCCCAGGTATGTGTGCTGGCAGTTGGACACAGCGCAAGAGATTCTTTTTCCATGTTTGAGAAAAAAGGAATCTATATGGAACCAAAATCTTTTGCAGTAGGTGTACGTATGGAACATCCACAGTCCATGATCAATCTGGCTCTTTATGGGGAAGAGGAAAACGAGAAACTTGGAGCAGCTGCTTATAAAGTCACTCACACATGTGAAAATGGCCGTGGTGTTTATTCCTTTTGCATGTGTCCGGGAGGTTATGTGGTGAACGCTTCTTCGGAACCGGAGATGCTTGCTGTAAATGGTATGAGCTATCAGGCCAGGGACAGCCGCAATGCAAACAGTGCGCTGATCGTATCGGTGACTCCGGCTGATTTTCCAGAAGAGGGTCCACTGGGCGGTGTAGCATTCCAGCGCAGTCTGGAACGCGCAGCGTGGAAAGCTGGAAATGGTAAGGTTCCGGTACAGTTGTTTGAAGATTATCAGAATCATAAGCCAAGTACAAGACTTAAAGATGTAGAACCTTGTATTAAGGGTGACTGTGTTCCAGGTGATGTGCGCAGTATTTTTCCAAAAGAGATCGGTGATTCCATAGAAGAGGGTGTTCTTGCCTTTGGAAAAAAAATCAAAGGCTTTGACCGTCCTGATGCAGTGTTGTCCGGCGTGGAAAGCAGAACATCATCTCCGGTGCGTATTGTCCGTGATAAGGATTCCCTGGAAGCAAACTATGAGGGGATTTACCCATGTGGGGAAGGCGCTGGATATGCAGGCGGGATTACTTCTGCTGCTATGGATGGCATAAAAGTAGCGGAAGCTGTTTCTAAAAAGTTTAGAAATTTTTAGGAGAGAGTGTACATCTCTCCTTTTTTATGCTAAAATGAGTCTGCATTGTGAAACACAATGCGGGGAAAACTGTCTTTGTGTCTCGGGGAATAAGAAGAATCTGCTTATTATGGCATGAAGAACAGTCCCATTACTGTTCATTGGCAAAGCTGCGCGAAGTATGCTTTGGGTATGGTGTGAGCAGTATCCTGTCAGTCCTGGAGAACTGCAGGTGAAAGATATGAATGAAATGAAACAGACCATCAGAGAACTGCCGGAGTCGTCACGTCCTTATGAGAAATGTCTGCAGTGGGGACCATCCGTGCTCAGCGACAGCGAGCTTCTGGCAGTGATCCTGAGAAGCGGTGTACAAGGCTGCAATTCTCTTGTACTCGCCAATCAAATCTTAAGTCTTACGAAAGATACCTCCTATCCGGGACTTCTGGGACTTTTACATATGTCCATTCCGGATCTGATGAAGGTGAACGGAATCGGGAAAGTCAAGGCCGTCCAGCTGAAATGTATCGGGGAGCTTTCCAAGCGGATGGCGTCTGCTGTTGCCAGACCAAGACTTTCTTTTAACGAACCCATCACGATAGCAAAATACTATATGGAACGTCTCCGGCACGAAGAGCAGGAAGTATTGATCGTTATGCTGCTGGATGGAAAAAACCATTTTCTTGGTGAGCAGATGCTTTCCCGGGGAACCGTGAATTCAACTCTGATCACTCCAAGGGAGGTTTTTATGGAAGCATTGAAGTTTCACGCTGTAAGTGTGATCCTGGTTCATAACCATCCAAGCGGAGATCCTACGCCCAGTGAATGTGATAAGAAAATTACAGAGCGTATTTACCGGTCTGGGGAGATTCTTGGGGTGAAGCTTCTGGATCACGTTGTGATCGGTGACCAGAGATACATTAGCTTTAAAGAACAGGGAATGATGCCGGAGGAATGATCCGCCGGAAGTGCTGACGCCGTCTGTAAACCAGTGGCGGGTATTTGTTTTTGCAGGGCATAGTAAGGATGAAGGGACAGATATATGCTGTTTGAAAAAACATATGGAATAGACCTTGGAAGCAGTTCCGTCAAGGTCTATTCCATGATTCGAAATAAAAGCTACATTGAGAAGAACATGATTGCGGCCAAGGGCCGCAAAATCATAGCCGTGGGCAACGAAGCGTATGAAATGTTTGAGAAAGCACCCTCTGATATTTCCGTAAGTTCGCCGATGGCTTTTGGTATGATAGCCAATCTGGAACTGCAGGAAATTGTACTTTACAGTATGATGAAAAAAATTGATAAAATTCTGGGAATAGGCTCTGTCATGTACTTTGCAGTTCCTCTGGACATGACTGCTATTGAAAAAAGAGCTTATTATCAGGTGGCGAATGGACATTGGCTGCGGAAGAACAGGGTTTACATGGTAGAGGCTCCTATTGCAGATGCCATAGCTATGGGTGTGGATCTGGAGAACAATGCAGGAAGCATGATCGTAAATATTGGTGCCCAGAGTACGAATTTTTCCATTATTACGGGAGGCCGTATTATCATAAACAAGAAGATTCCAATTGGCGGACGTCAGATGAATGAGGCCGTGTGCAGCGAAGTACGCAAGCGTTATAATCTTCAGATCGGTACCCGTACCGGGAAGCGGCTGAAGCTGGTAATGGGACGGCTTGCAGACCAGCATAAGCAGGCACGTAAGGTTGTAGGAATTGACAGTGTTTCCGGTCTTCCAAGGGAAGAGGTTATTTCTGCCTATGTAGTCAATGCGGGAATCATGAACTGTGTCAATGAGATCGGTGCCCAGATGAAGGTTTTTCTGGAACGTATCCCGCCGCAGATATCCTACCACATTGCGAAAGAAGGCATTTTCCTTACCGGAGGGAGCACCAGAATCCCTCATATAGATACATATCTGGCAAGTTACACAGGCTATTCTTTTAACCTGTCAGATCTTTACGAAACTTCAGCTGTAAAAGGTCTGGAGAAGATCATCCACGACAGAGAACTTCGTAAATGGGCTCAGCCCATCACACAAAGAAAATTATAGTAACTGTGAAGGTACTGAACAGTTATAAATCATAAATTTTTAGGGGTGCCATTTTATGAAAAACCTTAAGAAAAAATTTCGATTTCGCATAAATCTGAAAAGTAAACATTTGCTGGCGATTATGACACTTTTCTGTCTGAGCTGTATTGTGGCTACATTTGCTTCAGGTATTTCCACAGCTCCTTTGCAGGAAACAGCGGGAATTGTCATAGTCCCTTTTGAAAAAAGCATTGAAAAGATCGGCAGTATGGTCCGTTCTATTAGGGACAGTTTCAAGGACAAACAGGATCTGCTTTTTGAAAATGAAGAGCTGAAGGCAGAACTGGACAGTCTGACTACACAGAATAACAAACTGATCCAGGATCAGGGGGAATATCAGAGACTGAAAGAACTTTACAATCTGGATCAGACCTATGAGGACTATCCGAAGGTGGCTGCGACTATCATTTCCAAAGATCCTGGAAACTGGTACGATACCTTTATGATCAACAAAGGTTCTGATGATGGGATAAGGGTCGATAATAATGTGATCGCAGGCAAGGGGCTTGTTGGAATTGTCACAGAAGTTGGTTCCTCCTGGGCTACTGTCCGCTCCATTATTGATGACAGCAGCAGCGTAAGTGCAATGACTGTAAGCACTTCTGATAACTGTATTGTAAACGGAGACCTGGAACTGATTGATGAAGGAAAGCTTCGCTTTGAGCAGCTTTATGATCAGGAGAACAAGGTGACTGTCGGGGAACGTATTGTTACTTCCAATATCAGTGAGAAATTTGTAGAAGGATTGTTTATCGGATATGTAAGCGAAGTGCAGGTAGACAGCAATAATCTGACTAAGACAGGAACCATTGTAACACCTGTGGATTTCCTTCATTTGAAAGATGTATTTGTTATTACTGTGAATAAGCAGGATCTGGTAGACGGAACTGCGCAGGTGGAAGGCAATTCTGACAGCGGCAGTTCTGACAGTACTTCTGGCGACAGCAGTCAGGAGAGTAGCGGCAGTACTGACAGCAGTGCGGCAGACGGACAGGAGGGCGCAGATGAAGGGTAAGATTGTCTATTTTCTTACGATCGTAATATGTTTTCTTCTGCAGTGTACGGTTATGGATCTGATTTCTATTGGCTCTGTAACTCCTAATCTGATGCTGGTTTTCTGTGTATCCATGGGGCTTATGCGCGGGCGCAAAAGCGGCCTTTGGGCAGGATTTTTTTCAGGGCTTTTTGTGGATCTGTTCTTTGGATCAGTATTTGGATTTTATGCTTTGATCTATATGTATATTGGTTATTTAAGTGGATATGCGCACAGGATTTATTACGATGATGATGTGAAGGTTCCTATATTTCTGACTGCAGTTGCAGATCTTTTATATAATCTGTCTGTTTATGGGCTGCAGTTCCTTTTAAGAGGCAGACTGGGACTTGGGACTTATCTGTACAGGATCATTATCCCGGAAATGTTTTACACGGTATTTATTACCTTGATTGTATACCGGATTTTCCGTTACATAAACTATCACTACATGAACATAACCAGGAAAGAAAGTGAGTCAATTTGGGTACTAAAATAAAACGAATTTTCAAGAAAATCAGTTTAAAACGAACAACAGTCCTGATCTTGGTATTTGTGATAATGTCAGTTGTTCTGGTGCGTAGATTATTTGATCTGCAGATTATTCAGGGAGAGGATTACATCAGCAAATTCCAGGCCAGGACAACCAAAGAGCGTGTGCTCAAGAGCACCCGCGGAAATATTCTGGACAGAAACGGAGATATTCTTGCATCTAATGTGCTATCCTATTCTCTGACGCTGGAAGATAATGGAACTTACACTTCTACAAGGGAGAAGAATCTTACATTAAATGGTGTAGCCTATCAGGTACTTCAGATCCTTCACAGCAACGGAGATGATATTACCCATTCCTTCCATATTGTGGTAGATAAGAATGGAGAGTATGCTTTTGATGTTGTTGAGGGCTTTACCCTGAATCGCTTCCGTGCCGATATTTATGGACAGGCATTGATCGATGATCTGAAAGATGAACAGAAGACGGCGACTGCGGATCAGATGATGGAGTTTCTCACTGGTTCCGAGAAATTTTCTATTGTTCTTAGCGGTGATCGTGCTTATACAGAGGACGAGCTGATCTCCCATGGTCTGCCTCTTACTTTGACCAAGCAGGAAATGCTTGATATTGCAACTATCCGCTACGAACTGAATACCAACAGTTTTAAGAAATACATGCAGGTTACCATTGCTACCAATGTCAGTGAAAAGTCGGTAGCTGCGATCATGGAGAATAAGACCGGACTGCAGGGAATTGATGTGGTTGAGGATTCCATCCGCCTGTATATTGATGATGAAAGCATGGCACCAATCCTTGGCTATACTGGTAAGGCTTCCTCCGAGGAGCTGACAGAGCTTCGGAAACAGAATCCGGATTATTCCAATGATGCGATCGTAGGTAAAGCAGGAATTGAGCAGTATATGGAACTTACCCTTCAGGGAACAGACGGTAAGGAGACGGTTTCTGTTGATAACCTTGGAAAGGTTCTAAAAATTGACGAGGACACCAAAGTAGAGCCGGTTGCAGGAGATGATGTGCAGCTTACTATTGAAACTGACTGGCAATCGGCAATCTATCAGATCCTCAAACAGCGTGTGGCTGGTGTTCTTCTGACGAAAATTGATGCGGCAAAGACTTTTGATTACACGTATGTCACAGATGCCAGTCAGATCCGTATTCCTATTTATGATGTATACAATGCCCTGATTTCCAACAGTGTGATTGATATCACCAAATTCAGCAATGAGGATGCCTCTGACATAGAAAAAAATTTATATGCCAAATTTCAACAAAAGCAGCAGAGAGTTTTTGATACAATAAGCACGAAGCTGAATGGCTCAAACCCGCCAGCCTATAAGGATGAAGATGAAGAAACACAGGAATATCTGTCTTACATCTGTAATGACCTTCTTAGAGACACGCTTGGAATTATTTCCAAAGATGCCATCGATACATCAGATGCTACTTACAAAGCATGGACAACAGATGAAACCATCAGCCTGAAGGATTACCTGACTTATGCCACAAGCCAGGGCTGGATCGACATCAGCAGCTTTTCACCGGAAGGAGAGTATCTGGATTCTGAGGAAATTTATCAGGCACTGACAGAATATATTATTGACTATCTCAGTACGGATACTGGATTTTCCAAGCTCCTTTACAAATATATGCTGCAGGAAGATACAATTTCCGGACAGGAAATCTGCCTGGTGCTTTATGAGCAGGGAGTCCTTGACAAAAATGATGATGATTATGAGAATCTGGCTTCCGGAGCAATGGGAGCTTATGATTTTATGATCAATAAGATATACACTCTGGAGATAGAGCCTGCACAGCTGGCATTAATGCCATGCTCAGCGTCCGCTGTAGTTGTAGATGTAAAGACTGGAGATGTGGTTGCACTTGTTTCCTATCCCGGATATGACAATAATCGTCTGACCAATGATATGGATACAGATTATTACGCAAAGCTGGCACTTGACCAGTCCAGTCCGTTCTTCAATAAAGCGACCCAGCAAACCACTGCACCAGGTTCCACACTGAAGCTTCTTTCAACAATTGCAGGAATGGAAGAAGGAATTATTGACGAAGGTACATATATTGAATGTACCGGAACTTTTGACTATGTAGATCCGCCTATTAATTGCTGGTATAAGAATGGTCATGGAAGTCTGGATATCCGTACTGCAATCGAGCAGTCCTGTAACTATTTCTTTAACATGATCGGTTTTCAGCTAGGAAAAGTTGGGGATAATGAGTTCTCCGAGGTGCAGAGTCTGAATAAGCTTCAGGAATATGCCTCTTTGATCGGTCTGGACCGGAAGACTGGAATCGAGCTTTCAGAGGCAACTCCGAAGGTTTCCGATGCCAAAGCAGTTCCATCTTATATGGGACAGGGAAATAACCTGTTTACCACATCAGAACTGGCTCGTTATGCTACTGTTATGGCTACTTCCGGAAATGTATTTAAACTGACCCTTCTGGACAAAGTAATGAACCCGAAGGGAGAAGTGATCCAGGAGTATGAGCCGGAAATTGAGGATGTGGTAAATATATCTTCAAATATCTGGGATGTGATCCATGATGGTATGCGTCGTGTGATCCAGACTCATTCCCAGTTTGATGGTCTTGGAGTAGAAGTGGCAGGTAAAACCGGTACAGCAGAGCTGGATCTTCGTCATCCAAACCATGGTCTGTTTATCGGTTATGCGCCGGCCTCTGATCCGGAGTATGCAGTGGCAATCCGTATTGCCAATGGTTACAGCTCCGGTAATGCATGTCTGATTGCTAATGATATTTTTAAATATATGTACAATCTTGCAGATAAAGATTCTATTCTCACAGGTATTGCTTCTACAGATACCAGTGATACATCGAATGACTAAAAACGATTTTGCTGCTGTTCATAGTCTGATCAGCAGTACTGGATATGCCTGCCGGGAGTGTTCCGGCAGGCATATCCATAAGAGAAATACCAGGATTTTGGAACATTTTGTTTAGGAGGAATCAGAAGAAATGGGTGAAGTCATTGTCATTACATCCGGAAAAGGCGGTGTAGGAAAAACCACTACAGTTGCCAATATAGGAACTGGTCTGGCTATGATGGGAAAGAAAACCGTGGTTGTGGATACGGATATTGGTCTTCGTAATCTGGATGTTGTGCTTGGGTTGGAGAACCGGATCGTGTATAATCTGGTAGATGTGGTGAATGGAAGCTGCCGTCTGAAACAGGCTCTGATCAAAGACAAGCGCCATCCGGAGCTCTATCTGCTGCCATCTGCGCAAACCAAGGATAAAACTGCCGTATCACCGGAACAGATGATCAAACTGACGGATGATCTGCGAGAAGAGTTTGATTATATATTGCTGGATTGTCCGGCTGGAATTGAGCAGGGATTTAAGAATGCCATTGCAGGTGCAGATAAAGCTCTTGTAGTGACGACACCGGAGGTATCTGCAATTCGCGATGCGGATCGTATCATTGGGCTTTTGGAAGCAAATGATCTGCGGGATATCCATCTGATCATCAACCGTCTTCGTCCTGACATGATCGCCAGGGGAGATATGATGTCTGTGGATGATGTGACAGAGATTCTGGCTGTAGATCTGATTGGAACTCTTTTAGATGACGAACAGATTGTGATAGCAACCAATCAGGGTGAGCCTCTTTCTGGTAAAAATTCTCAGGCGGAGGAGGAATACCAAAATATTTGCAAACGGCTTATGGGAGAGGAAGTTCCCTTTGCAGAACTCAGACAGAAGAAAGGTATGTTTTCAAGACTGTTTAAAAGACATTGATATTCAGGTAATAATTAGTTACGCAAAATAGCATGTTGGTTGTTTGTAATAATGTTATGTCAACTAATGCTCTGGAATGGAGGGATTTTGCATGAAGACCTTTTTAAATGAAAGAAGGCGTTCAGCAGGATATGCTCGCGACAGGATGAAACTTCTTCTTATCTCAGAACGCATAGAATGCTCTCCACAGATGATGAAAATGTTAAAAAGTGACCTGGTACATACAGTAAAGAAGTATGTGACCATAGAGGAAACTAAAGTGAAAATACAGATATCACAGGAACCGCCTGTTTTAATGGCGTATATTCCTGTGTTGACGAAAAAGGACAGATAAATTTATGATTAAACAGTATAAGCTACGTTTTTACAATTTTAAACTAGTGATCCTTCTGACTGCGATCAGTCTGTTTGGAGTGCAGCTGGTAGCAAGTGCGTCTCCAGATCTTCGAAACAAACAGCTTTTGGGCGTTGTGATGGGGCTTGTGTTGCTGGTGATCTTATCGTTAATGGATTATTCCTGGATATTGAATTTCCAGTGGATCATGTATGGTTTTAATCTGCTTATGCTTATTGGTGTACGATTGTTCGGAAGTGAGGCAGGAGGTGCGTCCAGATGGCTGGATATCGGTGGTTTCCGTTTTCAGCCTACCGAGCTTTCCAAGGTTATTATTATTCTGTTTTTTGCCAAGTTTTTTATGGATCATGAAGATGATATCAATACTTTCAGGGTGTTGGCAGAATCAGTGCTCCTTCTGGCTGTTCCATTGGCTCTTATTTATGCACAGCCGGATATGAAAAATACCATTACGGTAACCATTATTTTCTGTATTCTGCTGTATATAGCAGGACTGAGTTACAAGATCATCGGAGGTGCGATTCTGATCGCGGTTCCCCTTTTGATCATATTTTTGTCCATTGTTGTACAGCCGGATCAGACCCTGATCAAGGATTATCAGAGAACGCGTATTATGTCTTTCCTTTACCCGGAAAACGAGGAATACCAGGAGGATATTGAACAGCAGAATAACTCGAAGACGGCGATTGCCTCCGGAGAACTGGTTGGAAAAAAACTTACCGGGGATGACCAGGTTTCTTCTGTAAATGCTGGAAACTTTGTTGCAGAGAACCAGACTGACTTTATCTTCGCGGTTGCCGGAGAGGAGTATGGATTTATAGGATGTACAACTTTGGTCGTATTATTGCTGTTGATTTCAGTTGAATGTATCAGGATGAGCCTTAGGGCAAAGGATCTGGCCGGGAAGATTATCTGCTGCGGAATTGGAAGTGTCGTAGCTATACAGAGTTTTTTAAATATCTGCGTTGCTACTGGACTGGCACCTAATACTGGTACGCCTCTTCCTTTTGTAAGTTATGGTCTGACTTCCCTGGTCAGCTTGTTTATTGGTATGGGGCTTGTGATGAATGTAGGTCTGCAGAGCAGTACTTATAATAAAGAACTTAAGAGAAAAGAAATTGATAAGAAAGAGGAATATTTATGACAGCCGCAAAAAAGAAGAACTCAAGACGTAAACAGGCAAGATTTCGAAGTTCCAGAAGAAAGAGGATCAGAAATACTGTTCTTTTGCTGTTGCTTTTGGTTGTACTTGGCGGTACTGGGATCGGTGCAATTTATGTTCTCCGAAATGGAACTGTTTTTGATAAGCTGGAGGAGGCATATGTAGCTTCCAGAGAGTTTTCTGGTGGAATTACAGACTTAGACAGCCTGAGAGCTGATGGTTTTGCCAAGAATCTGTGTGTGGTCGTATCAGATGTTCCGATGGATGGTGTTTCCCTTGGGGAAAACCAGAAAGGACTTCTTCTGGATCTGGATGACAGAAAGGTGCTTTATTCCAAGCAGGCACTTCAAAAGGTATATCCAGCAAGTATCACCAAGATCATGACAGCTATGCTGGCACTGAAATATGGAAATATGGATGATGTAGTAACCATTACACAGGAGAATCTGAATCTGGAGGAGGGTTCACAGGTTTGCGGCTTTTGGGCAGGTGACCAGGTGACTCTTGATCAGCTTCTTCATTGTCTGTTGGTTTATTCGGGTAATGATGCAGCAGCGGCTATTGCAGAGCATGTGGGTGGTTCTACAGAGGGGTTTGTGGAGATGATGAACAGTTATGCCAGGGAACTTGGCTGTACCGGAACTCATTTTACCAATCCTCATGGTCTGCAGGACGAAAACCATTATACCACTCCCTATGATATCTATCTGATGCTAAAGGAAGCTTTGAATTATCCGGAGTTTACTCAGATCACACAGTCCGGATCTTATACCGTAGAATATACTCATGCGGACGGAAGCAGTGCAAGTACCACATTACTTGCCACAGACCATTATCTCACAGGAGAAGCTACCCCTCCTAAGAATGTGACTATTCTAGGTGGAAAGACAGGTACTACGGACAATGCAGGCAACTGTCTGGCGTTGCTGAGCCAGAATGCTTATGGAAAGCCGTACATTTCCATTGTAATGGGTGCCTCCACAAAAGACGAGCTTTATGAGCAGATGTCGTCCCTTTTGCAGAATATAAACTAGTCAGTCTGTTTATGAATCGTAGCCACAATTGAGAAAAATAGACAGAAATATTAAAAAAACTCTTGAAAATTTAGAAAAATTATACTATAATATGAAACATATTAAACAAGGTTTTGGTAAAAATTTAATATCATATTGTCTAAGGAGGAAAACATCATGGTTGAACTGATCGTAGGAAAGAAAGGCAAAGGCAAAACAAAAGTGCTCTTAGACAGAGTAAACGGTGCGGTGAAAGAAGCCAACGGAAGCATTGTTTACCTTGACAAGAGTACCAAACATATGTATGAGCTTAACAATAAGGTACGTCTTATCGACGTCTCCTCTTATCCATTGAAGAATGCAGATGAATTCGTAGGTTTCATCTGTGGTATTATTTCTCAGGATCATGATCTTGAGCAGATTTATCTGGACAGTTTCCTCAAGGTTTCCAAGTTGGAAGACGCTGATGTTACAGATACACTTGATCAGCTGGACAAGATCGGTGAGAAATATGGAATTTCAATAGTTGTAAGTATTTCGCTTGACAAAGAAGAGATTCCGGAAGCATTACAGGATAAGATTGCAGTAGCATTATAATCTCGGATAATATGATATTGCAGCTATAAATTCAGTAAAACCAAATTAGAGGTACATAAGGACATGACTCGACTGTGGGTCATGTCCTTTTTTGAGCTGCGCCTTAGAGCGTGTTTGAAAAATCATTCCTACAATCTGCACGCTCCACTTTGAGGGAGATTTTGCAGAAAGTTTTGAATTGATTTACAATAATAATATTATGTGAATTAAATGCGGTGATTACAACAATTGTACGTGTGAAGCAGATGTTAATCTTCACGCAGCTTTACAGCAGTGGCTGCCTGACGCCGTCTGGAATCGTCTAAGGCTGCATAATGCTTCTTGGTAGTATTCACGTCCTTATGGCCTAAAACGTCCGCTACAAGGTAAATATCGCCTGTTTCCTGGTAGAGGGCGGTGCCGTAGGTACTGCGGAGTTTATGAGGGGTGATTTTCTTGGTGGTGGTAACCTGGCGGGCATATTTTTTGACCAGGTTTTCAACGGCCTGGACACCAATTCGTTTGCGCTGGGTAGAGTAGAAGAGAGCGTGTTCGTGGCCTTCTACAGGAATAATGTTCTTGCGTACTTCCAGGTAGTTTTTCAGAGCTTTTTCTACTTCAGGACCGAAATATACAACCATTTCATTTCCACCTTTTCGAGTAACCTTGATTCCATTGTTTTTGAAATCTACGTCTTCTATGTCAAGACCTACACATTCAGAAACACGAACACCTGTTCCGAGCAGAAGAGTAACGAGAGCGAGGTCACGGTCTTTGTTTTTTTCATAATATACCTTTTTCTGACCGGTAAGGTCGTCCCCGCCGTGCTCAATATAATCCAGCAGCAAGGCAACTTCATCAGCTTCCAGGCGAATGATACTTTTCTGATGAATCTTTGGAACGTCCACAAGGACGGTAGGATTTGTGTGAATCATTTCACGTTTAAAATAATATGCATAAAAACTTCGCAATGAGGACATTTTTCGCTTCAGACCACGTTCGCCATTGGTTTCCGTTTTATCCCCGGCCTGGTAAACTTTCAGATATTCTTCATATTCTTCAAGATCAACAGCTGTGATCTGATCCAGGACATCCACTGTAAAGGCATCTATAGACCAGTCCCTGAAGGCTGGATTTTGTTCCAGAAGAAACTGGAAGAAAATGCGGATGTCATATGCATAGGAAATTCTGGTTTTAGTTGTGGTACGAGGTTCAATGGCACGAAAGAAATCCTTGCAAAATGGCGGCAAGGTTTTTAGAACATCACGAAGCCGCAAGGTATTTTCGACGTCAGTCTGTTCGTGGTAGGTGACTTTTTTATCCATGAAAGATTCTCCTTTAGAAGTAATAATGATACCAATCTATATGAAAAACTCGGGTTTGTCGTATAGATCTAGATGAGTGGTATAACGCCGAATCAGCCACTTCTTCTGGCTGTTTTCGGCGTTTTTCAAGGTTTCATTAAATGTTAAAATATAATTGGTTTCATTAAATGTTAAAATATAATTGATGGTTCGACTGCATTCATTATGCAGTCACAGACGATTCTGAACATCTGGCGCACCGGCTTCAATATAGCCTTGGCCGGTTTCGTTACAATTGCTGTTAATTTTACATGATCGATTCGTCCAGCATCACTGTAAACGGTCCATCGTTTTCCAGTGAAATTTTCATATCAGCGCCAAAAATACCATGCTGAACAACTGGAACAACTTTTGCAGCCTCCTTTAGCATGTATTCATAAAGTTCATTTGCCTGTTCTGGCGCACCGGCTTCAATAAAGCTTGGCCGGTTTCCTTTTTTGCAGTTGGCATATAACGTGAATTGCGAAACCATCAAAAGCTCCCCATTTACATCTGCCAGGGAAAGGTTTGTTTTGCCATTTTCATCTTCAAAAATTCGAAGTCCTAGCATTTTTTTCATATATTTGTCTGCAATTTCCCTGGTATCATTCTGACCTATGCCGACCAGTACAAGAAAGCCTTTCCCAATATTTCCGATAACTTCACCATCTACTTTTACGCTTGCATGATTTACACGTTGTATTAAAAGCCGCATGTTAATTTCCGTCCTTTTTACTGTTTTGATTCTGTCTGTACTCTTCCATCAATTGTCTGACTTTTTGATAAATTATCACAGAATATTTTTTTATAAGGGTCCAGATTGTAGTCAGAATTTTCTGGATCGTTTTTAACAAAGTAAGGGTAAATTTCAACATTGCAGTGCGTCTGGGCGTCTCCCTTTTCTTCGGCTCTTCTTCCGGGAAAAGAACGGGTTCATGTGTTTCCGGATCCAGACAGTCAATGTTGGTGTATTTTTGCTCCTCATTTGGAACCTGCTTATAAATCAGGCTGATATGGACTAGTCTGCCAAGTGCTGCGTAAAGTACTGCAAAAACAGGAACGCCAATAATCATACCTGGGATTCCAAAGATTCCACCGCCAATAAGGATGGCGACAATGACCAGAAAACTGGAAAGTCCTGTGGAATCACCAAGAATCTTCGGTCCAAGAATATTGCCGTCAAATTGCTGGAGAACAAGAATAAAAATTGCAAAATAAATAGCCTGCAGCGGATCCACCAACAAGATGAGAAAAATACTTGGGATTGCTCCGAGGTAAGGTCCAAAAAATGGAATTACGTTGGTTACACCAATGATAACACTGATCAAAAGTATATATGGCATATTCAAAAAGTTCATACCAATATAGCACAATACGCCAATGATGGCGGAATCCAAAATCTTACCACTGAAAAATCCGATAAAGGTTTTATTGGTA
Source organism: Ruminococcus sp. RTP21484sp1_RTP21281st1_A8_RTP21281_210402 (assembly GCF_040914025.1). Lineage (NCBI taxonomy): Bacteria > Bacillati > Bacillota > Clostridia > Eubacteriales > Oscillospiraceae > Ruminococcus > Ruminococcus sp. RTP21484sp1_RTP21281st1_A8_RTP21281_210402. Next base: position 26,735 of record NZ_JBCPGE010000029.1, on the reverse strand, counting down.
AAACGCATGGAATGGATGATAAAATTCGCATGCTGGGTATTAAAAATTGCGTAGGTGAGCATTTTTGCCTTGGCAATGAAGCCCTCTTTATCTGCCATCAGGTACAGGGAAACGATAGCTCCGATGAGGAAATTCTTCAGAAAATTAATTAATTCAAACACACCCGCGGAAATATTTTTTAGCATTTCCTGCATCTGCGGAAGGATATTCGTGGTCAGGTAGTCCTGAGCTGTGGTGATGGACTGATTCAAAGTGTCCAGTGCATCACTGTTCAGATTCCATTTCTCAATGAAAGATTGCAACCATTTCTGAATAACCTTCACATAGGCTGGAAAACTGTAGATCAGACCCATAATACTTCGGATCAGTTCCGGCAGAATCATCATAATAAGGGCATAAATAAGAGCAAGGAAGAGAAACATACATAAAATTACGCATGCCCACCGAATTGCCTTGCGTCCCTTCTTTCCTACTGATACTTCTTTCCTGGCAAGAAGCGGATAAATAATTTTTTTCTCCAGAAAATTTAATACAGGGGTCAGTAAAAAGGCGATCACGACCCCATAAACAATAGGTGTGAGAATCCCCAGAAATGTCTGAATTCCTGTAATCAGTGTCTTCATATGGAAAACACCATAATAAAAGAGCATACTGGCTGCGATTACAAGGAAAGAAGTTACTCCCCAGCGAACATGTTGATTGTCCCAGCGTAATTTCATATTCTAATATCGTCCTCCTGAAACATGAATGCAAAATATGTGTTACTGTCTGCTGTTTGCACAGTAACCAATAAGTGTCTGTACTGTTATTTATTTAACAGCGATTGCTATCTATTATAACACAGTTTTGTCTCAATGTCTCATTAAAAAAATATAAAGTGGCGATGGCGTTTGAAAACAGGAACCGAAAACAGGAATTGAGATGCAACAAATTACAAAAGGAGCTCTCTTTCGAGAACTCCTTATTTTCACATGATTCTGTATATTATTTCTTAAGGTCATCAAAAATATGTATGGTATTGATAATCGCCTGGGCAGCACCTTCGATACCAAGCACACTGCTGTCAACGCTTAAGCTGTAGCCCGCTGCTGCACCCCATTTCTTATTGGTGTAGTAATTATAGTAACTTGCACGGCTCTTATCTGTTTTGGTGATCATATCTTTGGCTTCTTTAGGTGTCTTATTGTATTTGCCTGCAATACGCTTGATCCTCCAGTCCAGATCAGCATGAACAAAAACACTGAAACAGTCTTTATTATCTGCAAGAGCATAATCTGCACAGCGCCCTACCATAACACAGGGGCCTTCTGCAGCTAATTTCTTGATGGCTTCGAACTGTGCCAGGAAAACCTTGTGGTTCATAGGCATGTCTGTAAATCCAGCAGAAGAATATCCAAAAGAATAAGTATCCATTACAAGAGAATACAGAAAGCTGTTAGTTGGCCTCTCATCATGATTCTCAAATAATTCCTTGCAAATACCGCTGTCGTTTGCAGCATGCTCCAGAAGTTCTTTGTCGTAACACTTGATTCCAAAATATCTGGCTACTTCCTGACCAATCTGCCTGCCGGCGCTTCCATATTCACGTCCGATGGTAATAATTGAACTTGTTGTATTGTTCATATCTGCCACTCCCTTCTGCAATTCCTTTGTTACTGTTCACTTCGTGACTGGTAATTCATAGGAATTTTGTAAGATTATTATACACTACATCAGGGTAAACTGACAACTATTTTCTTAATTTTTCTAACAAATTGAGAAAATATTCTGGCAAAGGTGCGGAAAATTCCATATACTCTCCTGTTCTTGGGTGAACAAAGCCCAAAACCATGGCATGAAGAGTCTGTCCCTGGAGATGATAAGGATTTTTGCCTGAGCCATAGATCTCATCGCCAAGAAGAGGATGTCCAAGGCTGGTCATATGTACACGGATCTGATGGGTACGACCGGTTTCAAGGCGGCACTCGATATAAGTCGCATTCCCGAAACGTTCCAGGACTTTATAATGGGTGACAGCGTCTTTTCCATTTTTGTAGTTGATCGCCATTTTTTTCCGGTCAATTGGGTGACGGCCGATCGGGCCTTCTACAGTACCTTCATCTTCCTTAAGATTACCTGCCACAATAGCCCGGTAACGCCGCTTGATGGTATGCGCTTTCAGTTGCTGGGCCAGATCACGGTGAGCCGTGTCATTCTTACATACAAGAAGAGCTCCTGTAGTGTCCTTATCAATACGGTGGACGATTCCAGGACGCATAACCCCGTTAATACCGGACAGATTGCCCTGACAGTGGTACATAATAGCATTTACCAAAGTTCCGCTGGTGTGGCCATTTGCAGGATGGACTACCATTCCTTTGGGCTTATTTATCACCAGTACATCATCATCTTCGTATAAAATGTCCAAAGGGATATTTTCCGGAAGAATATCCGGTTCAGTCAGATCAGGCAGGGTTGTCTGAACCAGATCCCCTGCCTGTATTTTGTAGTTTGCTTTTACTGCTTTCCCATTGACGGTAACACCTTGTTCTTTCAGAAGCTTCTGAAGATAAGAACGGGAAAGTTCCTCATATTTATCGGAAAGACAGCGGTCTATGCGCACTCCTGCTTCATTTTCGGTTGCTGTAAATTCCAATTGCTCCATGTATCAGTAAAACTCCTCTCTCAATTACGCGGTATATGAAAAATCAGACAAATCAATTTACCTGGCAGATCTGTTCCCCGGTTTCAGAAAGTCAAAATCATTTTCTTCTTTATAACGGAAAAACATAAGAAATACCATCACTGTGATCCCACAGGTCACGTAAATATCTGCCACATTAAACGTGGGAAAATCAATCAGGGAAAAATAAATAAAATCTACCACATATCCACGGAAAACACGGTCTATAAAATTCCCCATTGCTCCAGCGAACACAATTGCCGCTGTATAAAGCAGTGGTCTATAATAAACAGTTGCAGGTGCTTTTATAAAAAGATATATAATAGCCACAAAAAACACAATACAGGTAAGCACCAGAAAAAGAATCTTATTCTGGAGAAGGCCAAATGCCATGCCTCTGTTTTCAAGGTAACGAAGGTTTAACACATTATCAATAAGAGAAATCCCGGAGGTTCCTTTCAGATACCTGATTGCAAGATACTTTGTTCCCTGATCCAGAAGAACCAGAAAAAGGATAAGCAGAATTCCTTTTAATTTAGGTGCTTTTAGTGGAAGATCATTGTAGTCTGAAGCTGTTTTATTTTCCATGATTGATTACCTGCAGATGGCGTGAATTCCCACAAGAAGCTCCTGATCCGAAACTGTCTTGTCTATAAAACTCTTTCCAAGACCATCTATAAGAATAAATTTAATCTGTCCCTGTTCCATTTTTTTGTCCTTTTTGGTAGCTGCAAGAATGTCCATGGGAGAAAGTCCTTCCACATACAAAGGCAGGTCGTAAAGCTTAAGGCTATGGCAGATCTGTTCATATTCAGCATTTGTGAGGAGACCTCTTTCCCTGGAAATGGCAGCTGCGGCAACCAGTCCGATTCCCACACACTGACCATGGAGAAGGTTAAAGTTCATCAGCTTTTCGACTGCATGTCCTATGGTGTGGCCAAGATTAAGAAGAGCACGCTCTCCCTGTTCCTTGGGATCTCGCTCTACAACCCCGGCTTTGATGGCACAGCATTTTCGGATCATAACGGCAAGCATTTCTGGATCCATAGTGCGGATAATCTTGTAATTTGCGCATACAAAGTCGAAAAAGTCTTTATCGCAAATTAGTCCGGTCTTTAGAATTTCACCCATTCCACAGCCAAATTCGCGCTTAGGGAGGGATTGCAAGGTGGCCATGTTCATATAAACCAGGCGGGGCTGATGAAAAGCGCCTACCATATTTTTAAACTGTCTGAAATCAACGCCAGTCTTACCGCCTACGCTGCTGTCCACCTGCGCCAGAAGCGTGGTAGGAATCTGGATAAAATCAATTCCACGAAGATAGGCTGCGGCACCGAAGCCGGATAAGTCTCCTGTTACTCCGCCTCCAAGAGCAACCACCAGACTTTTGCGGTCAAGCCCATTCTCAATAAGGCACTGGAAAAGATCCTGTACGGTATCAAGATTCTTGTATGCTTCTCCGGCGGGGAAAGTGAACTGGCATACATGATCGGTTACTTTCAAAAGCTCTGCTTTCACCTGGTCTGCATAGAGAGGTGCTACTGTGGAATCTGAAACAATACACATGCTTTTCCCTGCAAGACCTTCGTCTGTCAAGGCCTGTGAAAGAAAAGAAAAGTCATTTTCAAAATAAATGGGATAACAGAACTCCCCGTCACGTTTTACAAGTAATTTTTCTTCTGCCATAGTTAAATCCTCTCCAAATGTATTATTGTTTATACGTATTTTCGAATGCGGACACCAAGGCGTCCTTTCTTTGTCTGTCTGGATACACCATCATAGATAAAGCGTCCTTTGCCGCGAACGGAAATAATATCGCCTTCTTTTGGCTCATATCCATTGGAGGTGATCAGTTTGCCGTTTACAAACACAAGACCGCTTTCAATAAAAGAAACCATGCTGCTTCTGGACGTCTGAAAAGCCAGCCCGATGAGAGCATCCAGCCTTACAGAAGCGCAGGTACCATTTATCATTTCAAATTCAGGTTCCGGAATCTCTTCTGCCTGTTCTACTCTGGAAACCAGAACGGTAGTATGTTTTACCCGAATAAGATTTTCAATAAAAAAGTCAGACATTTTATGAAGGCAGAAAAACCAGGCTTCTTTATCCTTGATGAGGATATCACCGACTACACTGCGGTCAACTCCAAGATTCAGGAGCGCTCCAAGATAATCTCTATGTCCAAGCTCCTCAGAAAAACGAAGAGCCTTGGGCTCTATTTTCAGGCAGTCAATAGGATAATCCCAGGAAAAACCAAGGCCTCCGGGGAAAAAAGCTGCCATCTGCCGTTCTGCATGCTCATAGCCACCGAAAAGCTTTACCTCTACGCCTATCTGATGAAGCTTAAGGGAAACAAGCATATTTTGTTCGTTTAAGTTAAGAAAATCCGTAAAGGTGACAATATCTCTCTGGTAAGAGAGATTTGCCAGCTCCCGGATTCTCTTAAGTAAAAATTCATCCTTATCCATAAAAATCAATAACCAGCTCTTACAGAAGGTGTAGCGCCGCCAAGAATATTCTGAAGATCACCAGTGATATCTACAGAAGAGGGACCAAGTACGAAGATGTAGCTGGAAATCTTCTGAAGGGAACCATTCAGGGAATAACATGCGCCAGATGCAAAATCAATAATACGCTGTGCAAGTTCTACATCAATACCCTCCAGATTCAGAATTACAGTTGCATTGTCAAGAAGTGTGTCTGCAATTTCCCGGGTGTCCTCCATGGAAGCAGGTTTGATCACACAAACCTCCATAGAAGAAGCCTGATTCGCACGACGGCTGCTTCTCATCGGAGTGATTTTGGAAGAAGCTACAGGGCGCTGCTTCTCAGCTGGCTGTTTCGCAGGAGCCTTGGCAGCAGTCTTTTGTGTTGCTGTATGTACAGGTTCTTCGTCAAAGGAAGTATCTGCGTCAGCCAAATCATCCTCTTTCTTACGACCGAATTTCTCGAAGAATTTCTTCTTAGGCTTGTCATCCATGGGATCGTCATCAAAGAAATCCCCCTCTTCGTCATCCATCAGATCCTCATCTAAATAATTATCTTCATCATAATCGTCATCATTCAGTTTAATAGAATCTAATAATTTATCAAAAACGCTCATTTTCAATCTCCAATCTTAATCTTCTTGCCGTGTGGCATAATTTCGTTCACCAAAAATACCGGTTCCCACACGTACCATGGTTGAGCCTTCCTGGACAGCAACCTGATAATCTCCGGTCATACCCATACTCAGAACACTCATGTTAACATTATTAATGTTTTTTGCATTAATGTCAACACTTAATTTCTTCAATGTGCGAAAAACTTCACGATTTTCTTCTGGATTTTTCACAAATGGGGCAATGGTCATAAGTCCCATCACTTTTATATGGGAAAATATGCTGATTTTCTCAAGAAGAGGAAGCACCTCATTCGTCGCTAATCCGAATTTGCTTTCTTCCTCTGCTACATTAACTTCCAGCAGAATCGGCATAACAAGATCTTTCTTTGCAGCTTCCTGCTCAATGGTCTGGGCAAGGCGAAGGGAATCTACCGAGTGAATCATGGCAACCTTGTCAATAATATATTTTACTTTATTGCGCTGCAGATGACCGATCATGTGCCACTGGATATCTGATGGCAGCTGGTCATATTTATCCATGATCTCCTGCACTTTATTTTCTCCAAAAACACACGCACCGGCATCATACGCCTCCTGAAGCATGGAGACCGGTTTGGTCTTACTTACTGCCACCAATGTGACTTCACCTGGGTCACGGGAAACAGCAGCACAGGCTTTTTCAATATTTGCATTTACCTGCTGTAAATTTTCAGCTAACATTTATAAGCCTCCTTAAAAATAGTATATGTTAAACTTAGTAGAGAATATCCTGCTCTTTTACCTGGGAGGAGTCTCTGGCAATGCGGTCATAGCGGGAAAGTCCGTAGGATGTATTACTGGAAATAATGGCATATTCTTCATTCTGATCCAGTATATCTACCTGACGGAATACCGCATACCCTTGATTGATGCAGTAAACGCCTTCCAGAGAATCTGTTTCGCCTACAATAAAGCGCTGGTTGGAGTCATCTTTTACAATAGCATCTCCTTCCTTAAAAGCGCTTCTATCCACGTAATAATTGTAAGCTTCATCGGCAGAATCATCATCTGACTCAATTTTAACTTTACCGTAGATTGTAGCATTGATAAAGGTTCTTACGTTATTTCCGCTGGAATCTTTGGAAATCTTGTTAAAGCCTACACTTCCGCTGTCAGGATCAGTCGTGGCATATTCTGCCGGAATTACGTAAAAATCCTTGGATTCAATAGCGGAAAGGGGAATCTTAAGACCGGTTACTGTATTGGTAACCAGCTCAATATCCAGAAAACGGTCAGATGCATAGCGGATCAGACCGCGGCTGAAGTCAATTTTTCCATATTTGTTACCATCGATTTTTATGATGGAAAAATCGCCGCTCTGTGTCATATCATCCTTGAGAAATTTCACACGAATGGTGGAACGTCCCTCCAGCTTGGCGGCCTGTTTGTCGCTTAATGGAATGATCAGGCTCCATAATTCGCTGGTAATATTTGTATAAATGTTATCTCCGGCCTGCACCTTTTCGGATGACTTCAGATCCGTTTCATGGTAAGAAGTCTGGTCAAAATCTGCTGCTGTAATGTTCTCCACAGTCTTATTCTCATAACCGTCCATAGAATAGAGGATAATGCCGTCTTCCTGGGCTTTACAGATATTCTGTCCACCGATGGTCACTACTTGTGAATCTGCATTCCCGTCAGTGGAAATTCCCTCATACTGAAGGATGCTTCCCTCCAGCTGGTTCTTAAAACTGTAGGTGTTGTTAAATTTACTTCCGGAAAATCCCTTGGAAAAGCTGAGCATAGAACTGCGGATTTTCTCCAGTTCGTCCGCAGTCAATGCAGACTTGGTTTCTGCAATTTTTCCGGAACTTAATCCGTAAACAGCACCGTTGGCATTGATCTTACTTCCCTCCCGGGCATAATAATTCACATAACCGGAGGATTCTGCCTTAAAAACACTCTCTTCCCGAAGAGAAATACCAGTGTAGGTCTCGTTTCGTGATAAAGGACCTGTGGTAACCTGGTAAGATTCGATGTGTGTGGAGGTTACAAGTAAAAATGCAGTAAAAATCATATATAATAACAATACACCAAAAGCAACGGTGGCAATATTCAGTCCGAATATGTTCTTTAACTGGACAAAAAGTCCTGCCATTTTGCCAGGCTTGTTAGATTTCTTCTCGGACAAGCGGATTCCCCCTTTGTTTTTGAGTCGGGCTCTGAATTTTCATACCAAACAATTGTACCATTTTTTGCCGGTGAACACAAGGAAAAGAAAACGAAAAGTGTGTGAACAAAGCTGGAAGCTGTGAACAGCCTGCATATCAAAAAACGAACATATTTTCAGAATATCTGTTTGCTTAATTAAGAAAAATATGGTATGATAAGAAAAAGTTGAATGAATTTCGGAGGAAAACTCTTATGACATATGGTAAAATCAGCAAAAAACAGCAGGAAATTTTAGAATATATTAAAAGTGAGATTCTGAACCGCGGATTCCCGCCAGCAGTTCGTGAGATTTGTGAAGCTGTAAATCTGAAGTCTACATCATCTGTTCATGCCCATCTGGAAGCTCTTGAGAAGAACGGATACATCCGCCGCGATGCCACGAAGCCAAGAGCCATAGAGATCATTGATGACAATTTCAATCTTGTCCGCCGTGAAGTGGTCAATGTTCCGCTTGTAGGTACCGTAGCCGCCGGACAGCCTATTCTGGCTGTAGAGAATGTAGATGGCTACTTCCCCATCCCGGCAGAATTTATGCCCAATGAACAGAGCTTCATACTGAAGGTAAAAGGCGACAGTATGATCAATGCAGGAATCTTCGATGGTGATCAGGTTCTGGTAAAGCAGCAGCCAACTGCAGATAACGGCGACATTGTAGTTGCCCTGGTAGAGGATTCTGCCACAGTGAAGACCTTCTATAAGGAGAAGGGCTACTACCGCCTTCAGCCAGAGAATGACACTATGGATCCCATTATCATTACAGGAGAAATCCAGATTCTGGGTAAAGTATTTGGTGTCATGCGTTTTTACCAATAGTCATAAAAAATTTCCCCTTTAGCAAACAATTGCTGTTTCCAGACAATTTGTTTACCAAAGGGGACTTTTTTATTTCTCTAAAAACGCGTCCATCTCCAGAACCTTTCCATCTCTCCAGATTCTCTCCAGATCATAGAAAAGTCTGTTTTCCTCATCAAACACATGCACGATCACATCGCCGTAATCCATGAGAATCCAGCTGGAATTGCGGTTTCCCTCAATCTGCTTCGCCTCAAAGCCAGCACGTCCAAGCTGCTCCTCCACATTATCGACGATCGCCTGAACCTGATTGGAGTTTGTACCGCTTGCGATTACGAAATAATCTGCAATTACAGAAACATTATGAATATCAATTACCTTAATATCCTGTCCCTTTTTATCATCAATTGCCTTGCAGGCAATCTGTGCCATCATTTTCTCTGTACTTACTGTACTCATTCTGATCTGCTCCTTTCTTAATAATGCTTATACTGACCTAATATTATTTTAAATTCCTGCGAGAACAAAAGGCTTTAAAAGTGAAATAATATCCTCTGTCAGGTGGTACCTGGCCTTCGCTCGTGCGAAATATCTCGCATCTCGTAGAATGTTAATTGTAAATAGTAAAAATATTCGCCAGTATATGCGGAGTATTAATTATCAGATACGTTATTACGCTTATTATGCAATTCTTTATAATAAATATAAGCCTCCTTGGAAGTTGGCTCAATATCATCGGCAGAATCTTCTTCCAGATACTCCAGGGTATCTTTTAGGATCTCATACATACACTCATCCAGGTCTTCAAACGCAAGTTTGCGAATTTCCGGTAAACGGCTTGCTTTATAACGCATGGGCTCAATATAATCTGCAATATAAATAATCTTTTCAAGAAGACTCATTTCACGTCTGCCAGTTGTGTGATAATTGATGGCAGAAAGAATCTCCTGATCGTCAATCCCATATTTCTCGTGAGCAATATAAGCTCCAAGACGGGAGTGGAGAAGAAACGGGTGACTTCTCTCAAAATCGGAAACCGGAATATTGTGTTCGCTGCACATCTTCAGTTTTTTCTTATTGGGAATGCATTTGGCGCAATCGTGAAGAAGACCGGACACCTGTGCATCTTTGATATCATATCCATGGACCATAGCCAGACATGCGCTGGTGTACATAACGCCCATGGTATGCTGAAAACGATCCTCATCCAGGTATTTGGAAAGTTTTTTTTCAATTTTTGCAAAATCGTAATCTGCCATGGTCAGACTTCCTTCTTTCTGTAAATTCCATTCTCTTTCATGTAAGAAATCACCTTATCCGGGACGTAATATTTCAGACTTTTTTCTTTTGAAATCCACTGACGGATCTGATGACTGGACACATCAATATTCATAGTATCCAAAAGGGCAAAATTTCCGTTGTACCTTGCAGAAAGACGCTGGATTTCCCGATTCAGTTCAGCGTAGGACGCATGATCCCGGACAGCCACCACAAGAGTACAGGCCCGACAGATCCGCTCTGGTTCCATCCATTCGTCAAAAGCAAAAAGAGAATCTGCACCAATGATAAAATAATAGTCTGTGTCCGGATTGTATTCTTTTAGCTCTTCCAGAGTGCGATAGGTATAGGTATACCCGGTCTCGTGCATTTCTGCAAGAGACAACTCAAAATGGGGATTATCTTCAATTGCAAGCCGGACCATATCCACACGCTGGTTATCAGAGGCTCTGCCAGCACGGTCCCGTTTATGAGGCGGGTTGCCGGAAGGCATAAACAGAACCTTATCCAGCTGGAATTGCTCATAGCTCTGCTCACCCAGGATCAGATGTCCCATATGGATGGGATCAAAGGTACCGCCCATGATCCCGATTTTTTTTCGATTATTTTGGCAGTTCAATTTTCTTTTTCTCTTTTTTACCTTCGCGGTATAATACGATCTTCTTACCGATCACCTGTACAACCTGGGAATGGGTGCGCTCTGCAAGAACCTGTGCCATTTCCTTAGGATCCTCCAGACAGTTCTGAAGCACACTGATTTTAATCAGCTCTCTCGCTGCAAGTGCTTCGTCAACAGCCTTGGTGTTTTCCGGTGTAAGACCGCCCTTGCCAAGCTGGATAATGGCATCCATTTTCATTGCCAGACTTTTTAAATATGCTCTTTGCTTACTTGTCATAATTTATCTCCTGAATACCTGCTGAATAGCTGCTATTTATTTATAATAATCAAATTCAAATCCATACATACGGACCGTATCACCCTCCTGAATACCGGCGTTTTCCAGTTCATCCAGAATGCCGCCCTCTTTCAGGAAACGCTGGAAAAAGGCGAAGCCTTTCTCAGAATCCAGATTGGTATAACCAAGCATTTTCTCGATACGTGGTCCTTCTACGATAAATACAGAGGGATCTTCCTCATCAACCTGTACGGTAAATGGAAGGCTCTCATTGATCAGCATATCTTCTGGGAAGAATTCCTGCTCGAATACGATTGCTTTCTTCGGACAACTGTCCAGAAGTTCCTTGATATGGAAAAGAAGCTCGCGTACACCCTGTCCGGTAACTGCAGAAATGGGATATACTTTGATACCTTTTGGTTCAAATTCTTTGCGAAGTCTGTCTACAGGATTCTCCTGACCGTCGTCAAAAATACAGTCCACTTTATTGGCTGCAATTACCTGAGGACGCTTTGCAATTTCCGGATTGTATTTCTCCAGTTCTTTGGTAATCTTATAAATATCATCAATAGGATCTCGTCCCTCTGTGGAAGCTGCATCCACAATGTGCACCAGAACTCTGGTACGCTCAATATGGCGAAGGAACTCATGACCAAGACCGACTCCTTCAGAAGCACCTTCGATCAGTCCAGGGATATCTGCGATGATAAAACCGCCATTCTCAGTATCTACAACACCAAGGTTCGGGCTTAAGGTTGTGAAATGATAGTTGGCAATTTTCGGTTTCGCATTTGTAACACGTGAGAGAAATGTAGATTTACCAACATTAGGAAAACCTACCAGTCCTACATCTGCGATCACCTTTAGCTCCAGAAGCACTTCAAGCTCCTGAAAAGGCTGTCCAGGCTGGGCATATTTGGGAACCTGCATGGTAGGGGTTGCATAATGCTGATTTCCCTTACCGCCGCGTCCACCGCGCAGAACGATCTGACGACGATTGTCACCGGACATGTCTGCAATTACCTTACGGGATTCAGCCTCCATGATAACAGTACCTTCCGGTACCTTTAATATAATGTCGGCACCGTCGGCACCGTGGCAGCGCTTTTTGCCGCCCTCCTGACCGTCTTCTGCCTTATATTTTCTTTTATGACGGTAATCACCGAGGGTATTCTGTCCCTCGTCAACTTCAAAAATGACGTCTCCGCCCTTGCCGCCGTCGCCGCCATCCGGACCGCCGTCAGGTACATATTTTTCCCTGCGGAAGCTTACATGGCCGTCGCCGCCCTTACCGGAACGGATATATATGGTAGCTCTGTCTGCGAACATTAAATCTCCTTTATAAGAAAAGGCTCCAAACCTTTATAGATTTGAAGCCTCCTGCTCTACGAATTACTCTGCCTCTACTGGTACGATAGAAACCTGTTTCTTATCGCGGCCTTTTCTGGTGAATCTTACAACACCATCGGTCAGTGCAAATAATGTATAGTCTTTTCCGCATCCTACGTTCTCGCCTGCATGGATCTTAGTTCCGCGCTGTCTGTAAAGGATGTTGCCGGCTTTAACAAACTGTCCGTCTGCTCTCTTCGCACCTAATCTCTTGGACTCGGAATCACGACCGTTCTTTGTGGAACCAACTCCTTTTTTATGTGCGAATAACTGAAGGTTCATCTTCATCATTGTTGTTACACCTCCTTGACTCTTACTGTCAAATATCGATTGTTATAACTATGCTCAATTTCTGTTAATCCAAGAATCAGGGAATCCATAAGCAGTTTCCCGCGCTCAGTATTCGGATTTGTTTTAAAATGGATGGATACATATCCCTCATCCGCTTCCGCTTCAATCTGCTCTTCCGTAAATTTCTCAAGAGAATTCACAGTAGTAATGATCAAGGCTGATACGGCAGCACATACAATATCCTGTCCCTCTTCGGCATAGCCTGCATGTCCTTTGGACAGAAAATCCAGATAAGAGCCTTTTCTCTTCTTAACTGTAATATTGATCATAACAGCACCTGATTAAGCGTTGATCTTTTCGATTTTAACTTTGGTGTACTGCTGTCTGTGACCGTTTTTCTTGTGATATCCAGTTTTTCTCTTGTACTTGTAAACGATGACTTTTTTAGCCTTTCCGTTCTCAACTACAGAAGCGGTAACACTGGCATCCTTAACGTCTTCTCCAACCTTTAATCCGTCATTGCTAACTGCAATTACAGAATCAAAAGTAACGGTTTCACCAGCTTCAACTCCGAGCTTCTCAACTCTGATTACGTCGCCTTCAGCAACTTTGTACTGTTTACCACCTGTTGCAATAATTGCGTACATTTGTGGCACCTCCTATAGACTTTACTCGCCAAATATGGTGGTCTCTCGACTCTTAAACCTCTTTGTGCGGCATACTCGATTATAATAACAGGGAGATTTGGTTTCGTCAAGAGGTTTTGTAAAAAAAATTGTAAAAAAATTTGTAAAAAAATAAAAACGAAAACCCATGTTTCTGGTTTGCTGCTTGTAATAATTTCGAAAATACGAAAAAGGAATTTCTTATAGTTTTATTTAGAGCGTGTTCGAAAAATCTCCTGACTTTATCTGCCTGATCTCCTCTATTACCGGTTTTCTGACTTTCTTTCGTGTCATCTCCAGAATGTGAAGCGGTGTAATATCTATGGCTTTACATTTCACCGGATCCTTCCTCAGATATTTCTGCAATACATGAAAAAGCTCGTTGTTATGATCTGGGTTTGTCATATTGATAAAATCAATAAGAATAATTCCGGACAGGTTGCGAAGCCGCAGTTGTCGTGAAATTTCCTTAGCTGCTTCCAGATTGATTTTGCGATAGGTTTCTTCGGCTTTTTTCTTTCCGGTAAATTTCCCGCTGTTTACATCGATGGAGACAAAGGCTTCTGTCTGCTGGATCACAATAAACCCGCCGCTGTTCAGCCAGATTTTTTCCTTTTGAACCTCATCCAGCGCGTTTTCCATGCGGGAAAGCTTGTATAACGGAAGAAGCTTGTCCTGATAAAAACGGGCTTTGCTTTCTTCCTCCGGACTTGTTTCTTTCAAATAAGAAGTGATCTGCTGAAAAATTTCAGGATCATCTGTTACAATGTCTGTGAGATTTTCGCTGTAAATATCACGGAGAGTGGTAAGGTAAACCGGTTCTGTTTCGTAGAGAAGGCTGAAACAGGTGCGGCTTTTGCCGTTGACAGCAACTTTTTCATACAGTGATTTCAGATAAGAAAGCTCCTGAAGGATTTCAGCCTTTTCAGCCTGAGCTGCGTTGGTGCGGACAATCAAGCCATATTCCTTATTCGGACGTGCAGCCTCTGCTTCCAGCCAGCTGGATAAAGTGTGGCGCTCTGTACCAGAGAGCTTGCCAGATAGTCCGAACTTTTTTTCTCCTGTGGTGAGCACCAGGTATTTACCTGTAAAATTTAAGTTTGCAGTCAGTGCGGGAAGTTTTCCCTTCATGGCATCACGGCTTACCTGTACCAGAATCTGATCACCTGGACGTAAGGGACTGCCAGGTGCTTTCCCGGAGGCATAGATAACCTGCTCTGCTTCCTGAAGAGGAAAATAGCCGCGTACGCCAGGTGCAATAAGAACAAATGCAGCCTGGATATTAGAAGCAATATTTTCCACCTGTCCTACATAAATATTTCCGAGAATGGACTGTCGGGCGGCTGCCTCCAGGCGAAGCTCCATAATCTGACCTTCTTCCTCGATTGCACAGGCATGACATTTGTTACCGCAAAGTTCCATGGTTGTTAGAATTAATTTCGTCACTTGATTCACCTGTTTTAAGTTTATTGAACTTCCACGCCAAGGGATTCCAACGATACAAATTTATGTTTTTTCTCATTTCCAAGATCTGCATATACTTCCAGACGATGAATCATGCAGGCAAATTCCGGAAGCTCCTGTCCAAGCCAGCTGGTAAATGCATCCATTACAGCATCTGGTTTGGTATAGTTGGCACTTGCAGAAGCAAGACTTAAGAAAATGCGGTTGTCATTCTGTAAATTCATTTTGTAAATAAAAGGTCGGATATCTACCTGTTTTTCGCCTTTTTTGGTTTCTTTTGTAACAAGGATCTCAGGCTGCTTTAAAAATTCCGTAATTCTTGTCTGCCATCCATCTGCCGGTGCTTTTCCAGGACGAAATTCCACCAGATAATCAGCTGCTGCCACCAGGGACATTGCCTTGCTCGCTTTTCCGTCTTCCACCTGGCGGGCACTTAAAACACGAATGCCATTTGCCATCTGGCTGTTAAGGCGCTGACAGATTTCATCAGTAGGAATCGCAGAGGTAAGCTCCATATCGAAATATTCCCCTGTGCTGGTAACGCCCACTCCAAGAGGGGCAGCAAAGGACATGATCATATGAGGGCTGTAACCTCCTGAAAAAGCAATTGGAAGCTCTGCGCGGCGGATGGCTTTCTGGAAGTAGCGCATGGTGTCAAGATGTCCTACAAATTTCATAGGCCCTTCTTTCGTAAATTTAATTCTTACCTTCATAACATACGCCTCCTTCATAACGTCTTGCTCCGCAGCCTGCACATTTCTGACGGCAGTTTGGTGTAACCACTTCGCCTTTTGCCTGTTTCCACTCACGGATCAGAAACTCCTTGGTAACACCTGCATCTATGAAATCCCATGGGAGGATTTCATCTGTGCTTCTCTCTCGGAGTGTGTAGAATTCAATGTCAATTCCTGTTTCTGCAAAAGCCTCTTTCCAGATGTCGTAGCGGAAGCTTTCTGACCAGGCATCGTAAAGGGCACCTTTTTCATAGGCTTTTAAGATAACTTCAGAAGCACGGCGGTCACCTCTTGCAAGGAAGCCTTCCAGTGTGGTTACATCCGGTTCATGCCAGTTGTATTTAATACTCTTCTGGTTCAGCTGTGCACGGATTTCTTCTTTTACTACTTTTGCCTTGTCAATAAAATCCTGTTCTGTATACATTGGAGCCCACTGGAATGGGGTAAATGGCTTTGGCACAAAGAAGGATGTGCTGACTACGATCTGAACCTTTCCATGGCGTTTTTCCTTTGGAACGGTATCGTAATATTCTTCTGCAATACGCTCTGCAAGATGAGCAATTCCCTTCATGTCTTTTTCTGTTTCAGTAGGAAGCCCAAGCATGAAATAAAGCTTCACACGGTTCCATCCTCCAACAAATGCCTCATGCGCACCGTGAAGGATCACTTCTTCGGTAAGTCCTTTGTTAATTACATCACGAAGTCTCTGGGAACCAGCTTCCGGGGCAAAAGTAAGGCTGCTTTTCTTAATATCCTGAACCTTGCTCATAACATCCAGGGCAAAAGCATCAATACGAAGTGACGGCAGGGAAATATTAACACCTGCAGATTTAAATTCGTCGATCAGGAAGTTTACCAGCTCTTCCAGATGGGTGTAATCACTGGAACTTAAGGAACTGAGGGAAATTTCCTCATGACCGGAATTCTTCAGCATAGCTCTTGCAGATTCCTTCAGTTCTTCTACATCACGTTCACGGAGAGGTCTGTAGATCATACCAGCCTGGCAGAAACGACAGCCACGGATACATCCACGCTGGATTTCCAAAGTGACACGATCCTGTGTAGCTTTAATAAAAGGAACAACCGGTTTTTCAATCGGGCAATATCCTTTATCCATATCTACGATCAGCTGCTTTTGGACTTTCTCGGGAACTCCCGGACGATTTGGTGCAAAGGATGCAATTGTACCGTTTTCTTTGTATGTGACATCATAAAATGCCGGAACATAAATTCCCGGAATCTGAGCTGCCTTCAGAAGGAACTCCTCCCTGCTGCCTCCGGCTTCCTTATTGGCCTTGTATGCATCAAAAAGCGCATCATACACAGTTTCTCCTTCGCCAATATAAAACAGGTCAAAAAAGGCTGCTAATGGCTCTGGATTATATGCACACGCACCGCCTCCGATTACAATAGGACATGATTCGTCACGGTCAGCTGCTTTCAGTGGAATCTGGGAAAGATCCAGTGTCTGGAGTACGTTAGTATAACACATTTCATATCCAAGTGTGATGCACAGAAAATCAAAATCCCTGACAGGATCCTGGGACTCCAGGGCAAATAACGGGATATTCTGTTCTCTCATAAGCTTATCAAGATCAAGCCATGGGGAATAAACTCGCTCACACCAGACATCAGGGCGTTTATTGAACATATTATAAAGAAGCATCATACCAAGGTTGGACATGCCGATCTCGTAGACATCCGGAAAACAAAACGCCACACGGACATCTATCCCGTCTAAATTTTTCATCACAGAGTTGACCTCCCCGCCGATATAGCGGGCTGCTTTGTCAACACTGAGCAATATTTCGTCACGAAGTGCTAATTTTCTCATTCTTTTCCTTTCACAATTTATCACTATTTGCCAAATACAGAACTTTTTCTGTTTGGATTTGGATAGTGCCTTTTTTTCTGAATAAGTGGGAAAAATAATGCTCATTTTTGAACCTATTTTTACCCCGAAAACGGCATTTGGTCACTGCGGTATCGGCTGTGGTATATGCCGTTAATTATCCTATTATAATACAGGTCATTTCAGAAATTCAAGAGAAATCGTGTGCTTTTGTGGAAATGGTGAAAATTGTCTGCTGTCACTCCTTTTTTACAAGATTCTTTTTTTCAATACTAATATGTCATATTTTTTGTTTCTGTCAAAAAATGTCGGGGTACTTGTTTCTTTGTGGTTATCTGCTTTCCTGGAAAACCCTTTCTTAAATAACCATTCTTAAAAATATTACATACTAAATGTGTAAGTATTTTATAAATATATTTCTTTGTATGGACATCCACCTTACAGGATTAATATGTCATTTTTTTAGAATTTTGTCAAAAATTTTCATAAAAGATCGGATTCTGAGCGAAAATCGGACAATATATAACTGAAATATAGTTAAATGCTTAGCCAATGATGGCAGAAAGGAAAAAAGAATGAGAAAAGAATCAAAAGAAATGGCTGTTACAGCCGCAACAATGAAAAAAGAGAAAAGGAACGAACCTGCTGCAACTACTTTTGTTAATTACCTGGAGAGCTGGTACCAGAACAAATGTCTTTCGAATTCAACCAGCAGCAGTACGGCTGCTTACTACTACTGGATGATCTTCAATGTCATTGAACCCAGCCTTCCGGATAAGGAGCGGGCGGTTGACGATATCGATGCAGAATACCTGAATGCTCTTTTGGCATGCATCAATCAAAAAAATGAAAATACGGCTGCTTCGGCATACCGCTTTCTGCGTGTCTTTATAAAGGATCGTTTTGAACCAGATACCGGTGATTATGAACTTTTCTTTCAAATAAAAAAATATTCTGTTTTGGAAAAAGATCCTGTCCTTTATACACCGGAACAGCTTACCTGCTTATTATCAGCTGCAAAGAAAGACAACACCTCCCACTATCTGGAATATGCCCTGGCGCTTTACTGCGGGCTGAAACCCGGGGAAATCCTTGGACTTAAATATGACAGCTTCGATCTGGAGGCAGGCACGGTAACGATCTGCGGGCTGCATGCACGGAATTATGTGTCTGCTGACAGGAATGGGGGTGATAATAGTCAGAGTCTCAAATACAGTGGCAGAAAGCTCCGTTCAGACAGTAATTACCGTACTGTGCCTGTTCCGGAATTTTTATTTGATGAGATCAGGGAACGGAGATATCTGAATGAGGGCATTCTTCTGAGATATCCCGGACTGGCCGAAGAAGGCGCCCTGTGCCTTGGTCCATATGGAAAAGTCAAGACGCTTCCCACACTGAATACCAGACTGAAAAAGATCACACAGTCCTATGGCCTGCCCCGCATCTCCCTTGGAGACCTCAGATATATGTATCTCGCAGATCTTATCAAAAGGGAAAAACAGTTTGATAAGATCATGAAACTTTTCGGATATGCAAATCCTTACCGGATGCTGGGCCTCTGCCAGCAGATCGCGGATATCCAGGGAGAGACTTTGACTATAAACGTTCCGTTTCCTGAGGTATTTTATTATAAAATGTAAAGCTGAGACGAGATTTGTCAAGGTATGTTTTTGTAAAGGAGTGTGCAATTATGCTTTTATGTATTTCTTTCGAAATTCAGATGGAGTCATCTCATACTCTTTTTTGAAGACTTCCGAAAACTTGCTGGGGTTGTCGTAGCCCATTTTCATGGCGATTTCTGTAATGCTGCAGTCAGAATTCTGAAGCAGTACGGTTGCAGCCTGCATACGGTAGGATTTTATGTAGGCATAAATGGAACAGCCGAAAACTCCCTTAAAACATGCTTTCATGGAAGTAAGAGGAATGTCAAATTGCTCGGACAATTGTTCAAGAGTGTAATGCTGGCGCAAATTGGAAACCATATACTTTTGAATTTCTTTTACTTTTTTTACCTGAGTATGTGCGAAATACGGAACTTTTACCTGGGTATTCTGTATTTTCTCAGTTCCAAGATAAAGGAGCAGTTCCAGGACCTTGACCTTCAGATAGGAAGCGTGCATATACGGCTTGGTGCAGTACAGTTCAGAAAAAATGTGGTTGATTTTATTTTGATTTCTAATTACAGCACAGGTACCATTTTTGCAAAAGCCGTTGGCAATGGAAAACAGATCAATGTCCAGACCGCCTGTCATCTCGCCGATTTTTCGGATGACAGAGTCTGCTTTTTGTAAATCTATGGTGATGGAGATGCCGTGATAATGAGACAGCGGAAAGCTGGTTGAAACGGTCTGGTTGGAAAGAAGGTTGATGGCAAGATCACCGCTTCCAATATACTGATAAGTGCCGTTGGCAAATCTGCATTCAAAACGCCCTTCCCTGCAATGGTTCAGTTCCAGAACATCTGCGTGAGGCAGTTTATTCTGGTTCTGTCCATTGCTCATGTGAAAATCGTTATAAAAGAACTGGATGCCAGGCAAAATAATATATTGCGTGATGATTCCTTCTCCGGTTTCATTGTTCATTTTATAAATAGTACGGTTGTTTTTGCCCGTTGTTTTTTGAACTTTCTGGTCAAAAAAATCCGTTAACGGATGCTGTTCCATTTTTTCCTCTCTTACTGGTCCGCACTCTCGTACATGCAGGAAGTGGTGCCAATCTGATTGTCTGCATGCACACCATCAATTAAAATGTCTGCGTCGCAGCTTTCTATTACACTGCCCACTGCCCTGCCGGCAACGGTACCTGGTGTTACAGCACCGTCAATGGATCCTGTTACAGAACAGTTGGTAACTTTAAATACGGTTTCTTCTCCATAATAGTAAAGTCCGGTGCCAATAAGACCTCCTACATGGGTTGCTCCATCCGCTTTTATGGAAACAGTTATCTTGCAGTTATCAATTACGGACGGATAATTTTTCGTGGAAAATCCTTCTGTTTCCAGGCATACGTCTGGATTGGAGTGAGTGCCTGCGTAACCACAAAGACCGCCGATCGCATGGCCGCCATTTGCGCTTTCAATTGTGACATCAGCGGTGCAGTTGGTAATGGAATCCATCATTTCCAGACAGCCGCCGATTCCGCCAAGACCAACCGGTTCGTTTCCTTCTGCCTTTACAGTTCCGCTTGCGCTGCAGTTGTCAATGGTTCCGCCAAAACCGCCGCCGATGACCAGGCCACCACATTCTGCTACATCTGCCTGCACAATATGGTTTTCTTCAAATTCATTATCTCCAATTACGATGACGGTTACATTTTCTGCGGAGCAGTTGGTTACGGAATTGTTGTTGCCTCCTACAATTCCGCCAGTGCAGTTGTTGCCTGTAATTACGGAGTTTCCTTTTAAGGTTACGTGATCCACTGATCCCATGTTGTATCCTACAACGCCGCCAATAGCCAGAGAGGTGCCATCTGTTACGGTTACTTCTGCATTTTCCACTGTCAGATTTTTGACTTCGCCGCAGTTTACGCCGAAAAGACCAGCCCCGCAGTTGTATTTGTCAGATTCATATTTTAAATTTGAAATTGTGTGATCTCCGCCGTCAAAGGAGCCCAGAAACAAGGTGGAATGGTTTTCCATGTCATTCATATTGCCGATGGGTTCCCAGTCAATGCCTGTAAGATCAAGATCATTTGTCAGAAGAAAATAAGTATCCGCATAACCTGCGTTTGAGCCGTCATTTACATTAGCGGCAAATGTCAGGAAAGAATCTGTCGAGGAAATCTGGTACGGATCTTCCTGGGTGCCACTGCCGCCGTCATAAGAGCATTCAGATGCGGTGCTTACTGCTTCTTCTGCAAATACGGTACTGGTTAATCCGGCAGATAAGGTAGTTGACATGGTAAGTGCTAATAAAACAGAAACGAACTTCTTTTTCATTGTGTGCCTCCTGAGTTATATAATAGTTAGTTGCTTCTAACAATAACCATACCATTTCTTACAGGGTCACACAACTCCATTTGGACGATAACCACTCTGCTTAGACAGATTCTTTTGCGGAAATACGGTATTAGTTATTACTTACCGCTATTTTACCACAATTGTGGTCGGGGAATAAAAATTTTCTTGAATTAAAAAACTGTAACAATAAACCATAGGAGTTTATCATTACAGTTTTTATTATCTTATTAGAGCAATTCCAACAGCTGCGGGATATTCTTTTTCCCAAATGTTACCTGATCCTGGTTGATTATCAGGCAGGGGACGCTCATAACGTTGTATTTTTCCTTTAAATCCGGGAAATGGGCGATGTCGTATACTTCTGCTGTTACAAGGAGATTTAAGGAGGCAATCCTCTGGGCTGCCACTACCAGATCCGGGCACATGGTACAGGAAAGGGATACCAGGATCTGCATGTGCACCTTATGGTCGATAGCGAGGATACGTTCTCTGATGGCAGGGTCAAGGGGCTGCCCTGGTCCTGCGGCGTTGTATAATCCCAGGATAAAAGAGGTAAACTCGTGTCCCCCTGGCACGCCGTGGAAAGCTAATCCAGTCTTTTCCCCGGAGGCAGTCAGCACTTCTACAAAAGGCAGCAAGGCAGCAGAATCCGAAGCAGAGTCCGCTTCCTGTACGGTCAGTTTGTCTGTATATTTCTCCAGTTCTGTCATATAGCCTTTCAATTCCTGGCTGACGGGACGGGAATCCAGATGCAGGTCAAGTTGCAGGTTTCCCTCCATTCTGGAAAATACAACATTCAGCTGGTTTATGATATCCTGTGAAAAAATACCGGCTGAGGATTTCCCTTCTGTTTCTTTTCCTGCGGGTGATTCCTTGTGAACTTCGGCCTCTTTTTTGATTGGCTTTTCCGGGTGGATTCCGGTTTTCCCCTGCATGGCTGCGGCATATTTTTCCAGCTCTGTGGCAGCTGTGGCACCATCTCCCACTGCAGTTACCACCTGGCGGAGATTCTTCTGGCATACATCTCCGGCTGCGTAAATTCCCGGACAGCTGGTCTTCTGGGTTCGGTCCGTTTCCACATATCCATGGGAATCCAGAGCAATCAGGTCTTTTACCAGATCCGTATTTGGCGCGTAGCCTGCAAATACAAATATGCCAAAGGTGTCATCTGCAGAATCGAAAATGGTTTCTTCTCCAGTGTTTTTATTTTTGTAGCAGATCTTTCGCAGCGTGTGGTCACCCTCCACATAGACAACCTCTGTATTGGTTAAAACTGTGATCTTAGGGTGATTTTTGGCGGCTTCCGCTACCGCTTCTGCGCAGGAAAAATCATTTCCACGGATTAAAATAGTTACATGGCTTGCATATTTTGTCAAAAATACGCTTTCTTCTGCTGCAGCAAACCCGCCGCCAACTACGAAAATTTCTTTTCCACGGAAAAATTCTCCGTCACAGGTGGCACAATAGGCTACTCCGTGACCGCGAAACTTGGCCTCACCTGGAAAACCGATCATTCTTGGATGGGCTCCTGTTGCGAGCAGGATTCCAAAGCTTTTGTAGGAACCTTTATCGGTGGTTGTTTCCCAGATTTCTGCGCCGGATGCTTCTTCTGCTTTTTTTAGGCTGACAACATCCCCAAGCAAAAACTCTGCTCCGAAATGTTCCGCCTGTTTCTGCATGGCCTGGGTCAGTTCTTTCCCACTGGTTTTCATGACGCCTGGATAGTTTACCACTTCATCGGTAATGGTAATCTGGCCGCCGAATTTTTCCTTCTCAATTACCAGAACACGGTAGCAGGCGCGAGCCAGATATAAGGCAGCTGTCAGACCGGCAGGACCTCCTCCGATCACAACTACATCATAGAAATTTTCGTTCGACATTAAAGCATACCTACCAGATCAAGACTTGGCTTCAGAGTTTCGGCTCCTGGCTGCCATTTTGCCGGGCACACCTGGTCTCCGTGTTCTGCTACAAACTGGCTTGCCTGGAGACGGCGGAAAAGTTCATCTGCATTGCGTCCTACATTGCCGGCATTTACTTCATAAACCACGATCTTGCCTTCCGGGTTTACAATGAAGCTTCCTCTTTCTGCCATTCCGTCAGATTCGATCAGCACTTCAAAATCCTTGCAGAGTGCGTGGGTAGGATCTGCCAGCATTGGATAAGTGATCTTACCGATTCTTTCAGAGGAATCATGCCATGCTTTGTGGACAAAATGGGAGTCTGTAGAAACAGAGTAGATTTCGCAGCCAGCAGCCTGGAAATCAGAATATTTATTCTGCAGATCCTCCAGCTCGGTAGGGCATACAAAGGTAAAGTCGGCCGGATAGAAGAAAAATACGCTCCATTTTCCCAGAATATCGGCCTTGGTCACGGTTTTAAACTCCCCATTCTGATAAGCCTGAACAGAAAAATCACTTACTTCTTTATTGATCATTGACATTTTAAAATTCCTCCTTTTTTTGTAATAAGCATTCCCTGGAATGCAGGGATTAATGCAAGTTAGGCAAAACTAACTTGTCTGCAATATATCATTTCTTTCTGGTGATGTCAATGAATTTTACGTAAGTGAATATCATTCTCAACAAGAATAATTACAATTTAGCAATACCACACTACAGTGCAGACAACCGTTCAAAAATATATTCCTTCTCTGACGACAAATCTTCTCTAAACCTATAGCCCAGTCTGTTAAATTTTTGTATATCAGCTGGATTTTCAATCCCTCTTTCTGCCATAAATCTGACCATTTCACCACGGGCCATTTTTGCATAAGTACCTTTTGTTACTAGCTTTTCTCCGGATAATTCACAAAATGTAATCGTTATATACGTATCTTTCGGTGACAGATATTTTTCTATGCATTTCGAATATTCCTTTGATGCCAGATTAATAATGATCTGGCTGTCATCAATGATGGACTTATACAGCATGTCTCCCCAATAGTCATACAAATTCCGGGTATTTCCTATTGTAACCTTTGCCTGCATTTCCAGACGATATGGTCTCACACCGTCCAGTGGCTTTAGGCTTCCATAAAATGCGGATAAGATTCTAAGATGCTTTTGGATATACTCAAATTGTCCGTATTCAAACACTGCTGGTGCCATATACTGGAATGCAATTCCCTCATAGGACAAAATAGCAGGAGTAAGCATGTGATAAAGATCCATATTTTCTAATCTTTCAAAGTTCTGCCTGGCAATCTTGTCATTGCATTTCCAGATTGCCTTCAGTTTATCTTTTTCCAGACCCTTCATCCAACTTAGTATCTCAGTTGTCTTATCAAGAAAATTCGGCATTCCCACTGGTGCTATGCTGTCCGTATCTGTAACCATCTTTTTTGCTGGTGATAATATAATCTTCATCACGTCAATTCCTTCAGCATATTTTCAGGATCATCTGCCGCTTTCACTTTATCATTTGCCTTTATGATAATTTCATTCTCATCAATCAGATATGTTGTCCGGACTACTCCCATAGAAACTTTTCCATAATTCTTCTTTTCTTTCCAGACGTCATATGCTTCAATCACTTTACGCTCCGGATCTGCCAATAAAGTAAATGCCAGTCCGTATTTTTCTTCAAATCTCTTATGGGAAGCTACAGAATCCTTACTAACACCAAGGATAACAGCTCCTTTTTCTGTAAACAAAGGATACCTTTCTGAAAATCCACATGCCTGTTTCGTACAGCCAGCTGTATTATCTTTCGGGTAAAAATATAAAATCACTTTCTTTCCGGCATAATCGCTTAACTTATGCATGTTTCCATTCTGATCCGGCAACTCAAAATCAGGGGCTTTTGTTCCTGTTTCCAACATTTTTTAATCCTCCGTTTCTGTAGCTTCCGCTTTCTTTCTTGTTTTTTTACTGCCAGAAATCATTTTATGTCCTGTATAGATAGACATTATCATACAAAGCAGAGAGCTTAGTGCGAAATATTTGTGGCTTGATTTTAACCCTTTGTAACCGGTATAAAAAGTTCCGATCATGGTAATAAATGCTCCGATAGACCAATATTTATGTGCTTTCATACAATACCCCCATAAAATATAATTTATTAAAATTTTATTGTCTGCCTGCTGCTGTATCCATTTTTCTTAAATTCAGAAAAAAGTACTTCCATTTTAACTGGTGTTACACAGATAAGGTTCATTGGCGAAGCCAGTTTCTTTAATGTTTCTACTGGAAGCTTCTTAATCTTTGCATGTTTATTATATGTATCGGAAAAAGGTTCCACAAGATCTGCCTTTCCTATTACCTGTATGCTTTTCAAATTGTCCGCTCCATCATACTTATCATAAATGGCCAGACATACATTTTCATTTTTCTCAAGACCAATAAACTTTTCGCCACCTTCTGAAAACATCCAAAACTTCCCATCATGGTAGCTATACTCAATTGGGGTACATCTTACATAATCCCCAGTTCCAGTCGCAAGTGCACAAGTATTGTTGGAATTGATATATTCCAATACTGTCTTTTTCAGCTTTTCTTCCGGCATAGCATTCTGTTTTTTATTCTTCCAATAATCTGCTGCTTTCTTAAATTGATCATGTGTCACAAAACCGCCTCCAGACATAACACTTTTAATAGTATTCTTTATTAATATTGATAATGGGGCTGTCCCGACAGCCCCATTTATAATGATTTCAGTTATTTTGTTACACACAAAGTTTCATCAATCCATTTCTGGACATCTTTTTCACTTACCTTAACCAAACGAGCAATCATCTTTACGTCCATGCCCTCTTCTGCCATGGAAAGGGCTGTTTCTTTTGCTTTTTTGAGCTCACCACGTTTCTCTCCGCTTTCCATTCCTTCACTATAGATTTTCTCCATTTCATGGCACATAAGTTCAACCCCTTTCTGTGTCTCCTTCAATTCATATACTCGTTTTGCAAGAATCGGACTGTGCATCTCATCTGCCTTTTTACAGTGTAAATCATGCATCAGCTTTCCAAGTTCTGTATCATTCTGTTTCCTGGAATTTACATATATGATATGTGCTTCATCTTGAAAAGCTTCATTTAATTCTTTGATTTGCCGGTCAATGTGGTAAATGGGAAGTCCATATCCAAGAATATCGTCCCTGGTAATAAAAATTACATAGCTTTCCGGCAGTTCCTCAAAATCCTGTCCGGGATTTAGGGTATTCATATCCATCAGTCCACTATGGTACCGGGCTCTTTTTGGGGAAGCTCCTTCATTATCCTGCTGGATTTCCACATCAAATTGTTTGCCTGTGGAATCCCTGGCAACGCAGTCCATTACTGCGGAGCGTCCCTGCAAATTTTTATAATCTTTTTGGATTATCTGATCAATCACGTGTAAATCTTGTTTCTCCATAATGACCTGCAAAACATATTCCAGACATTCTCTTTTCTTGAACACGTTTCGCATAAATATATCACTCATGAGTGTAAAATTCTTAATAA
>NZ_JBCPGE010000028.1:0-61337 GCF_040914025.1 Ruminococcus sp. RTP21484sp1_RTP21281st1_A8_RTP21281_210402 | reverse complement strand
TATTAGACTCAACTGACGGAACAGCAGGTCTTACACCTTACGGTAAGACAATAAATGTAGTGACTTTCAAGTCACACGAAGCAATTCGCATCACTATGCAATATTATACGTTCCACATCCTTCACATTCTCGAACATTTGTTCTTTCTCGTTTATTATAGCCATTTCAAACCAGAATGTAAAGTGGTAATCTTCACCAGAGCATTTTTACCCCCAAATATCGGGACGAAACTTCCTCTTTTATACTTAAAACTGCCCCAGTTTTAACAAGGAAATTTGCCCCACCTGCTAGAGAACGATACACTTCTCTCTGTATGCACCAATACAAGAGAGGAGGTTTGAAAGAAGGTGTATGATTTGCAAGATTGGGCAGCTGTTCAGCGAGTTTATAAACAGACAAGATCAAAACGAGCAACTGCAAAAATACTTGGAATGTCCAGAAATACTGTTAGGAGTCTTTTAGAAGAAAAAGAGACATCTGTGTATAAACGTCCAGTTTATAATAGCAAGATTGATGATTTCAAAAACAGATCATCGAATGGCGATGCGAACCGTTTCTTTTAAATGGAACACGGATCTTTAGAGAATTGAAAGCAAGAGATTATACAGGAAGCATTAGTCCCGTTTATCGGTATCTGTCGAAAATTGATGAGGATTTCAAAGACCACATCAGTTCCAAAGCTAACTGTTAGACATGCCCTGCTTATGGCAAGACATCTGGGAACAGAACTTAATGCTTGTCCCTGCTACTGACCGCGCAAGAGATAAAAATCAAGAGACCATTCAACTAAATCAAATTTGCTCATTCTTTTTTCTCCTTTTCAGTAGCGGCAGTGTCAAATTTTACTACCCCACAATTACAGAGTATCCATAGATTTCTTTTTATTGTTTGATTTATGAACCGGCAATTCATCATACATTGCCTTGAAGAGTCCAGCCAGGTATTCTTTACTGTCCACGTTTTCTACTAACAGCATCTCTTTTGCCCCTTCATATGGTAATTCATAAATCGCAGTTGTCATATAAGAAACTGCAGATTTTGTCGGTTTCACAAGTAACCTGTCATCGTATATGCCTCCGGCAATTCTGCCCCGATAATATATGATATACTCTCCCATCATTGCACGATAATTAATTTCTTCTAAACCAGATAACTGCTCTAATATAAATTGTAAATATTCTTTGCTAGAAGCCATGTTTTTGTCCTTTCAAATACCTGCATTTTCCCATTATACCGTAATCTCAATTTGATTATCCTCAACCGCAACAATGCAGCTTTCGTAATATCCGTCCCCCGTAGTCCGAGGTCCACTAATAACCTCATAACCATCCGCTTTTAGTTCTGCCGTCAATACATCCACTTTTTCCATACTTCCTACGCTAAAAGCTATATGTGAATATCCAGTACGAGCTAGTTTCTTCGGCAAATCAGCCAGTTTCGGTATATGCATGATTTCAATACGTGCACCATCATCAAATGTAAGAAAATAAGAACAAAAGCCTGTTTTCTGATTATGATATCCATCATTTGATTTTGCTCCCAGATATTCCATAAAGATTTTTTTTGTCTTTTCCAGATCATTTACATAAAGTGCAACATGTTCAATTCTCATGATGATTCCTCCAATTCTGCATTGATAACTTTCCATGCGTCATCAGTAGCGGTATTCTCGTTTATCAAAGTTTTTTTGTCCTCTGAGGTATCCTCACCAGACGAAATCCCCGTATCCGTGGAAGGGATAATCTCAACCGATTCCAACGAATTTTCTATGTTAGAAGTGTTTTGTCCATCTTTATTAGAAGACGGCAATTTTCCACAGGCTGAAAGGGAAAATGACAACATTGCTATGGTAAGTGTTTCTTAATAATATCGCCCCCTTTCATGAGAAATTTTTATTTAACATACAGCTTATCTCTTAGATAAGAATGCTTATTCCCAACGGAAGAAGCACACAGCAAGAATCGTGCACAGTGCGGCAACTCCAACCATTACACAAATTGGTAGTAAGGTGCTTCCCGTACTGATACCCAAAAATGTATTCTTCATTATGGTAAGTCCCTGTGTTAACGGAAAAACACTGACAATCTTCTGCATTGCATTCGGCATGACCTCAATCGGCAGGGTTGTGCCAGAAAAGATCAGCATCGGGAAATAGAGAATCGAAGCAATGACACTGGCCTGCTTGGTATCCTTCGCCACGTCGCCTGCCAGCATACCGATAGATTGCGTTGAAAGCATGGTAAGTGCCCAGCTTCCAAGAAAAGCAAGAAGTGAGCCGCGTAGCCGCACTCCCCACAAAAGCGCTACAACTGACAGTGTTGCAAGAGACACAGCACAGTAGACAATATACATGGACAATTCGACACCCAAAACGAACACCGGGCTGACCGGTGTGACACGTAGCCGTTTAAGAATCTTCATTTCTCGTAAGCCCGATACGGCTAACGGCAGCCCCATCAATCCACTTGCACAAATGGCAATCGCGCTGACTGCTCCGAAAGACTGTTCCAGGAATGTATAGTCTGCACCGTCATAGGCAGGCTTTGTTCCGTAAATGATGCCAAGGATGATAAAGATCACAAGCGGCATAATGACGGCGAAAATCACCATATTCATATCCCGCACGCTGAGCTTCAGCTCCGTTTTAAGATATGTAAAAAAGCGTTTCATGCGTCCACCTCCTCATCCGAAAGTTGCAAATAAGCATCCTCAAAGTGTTCGCAGCCACATTGCTGCTTTGCCTGCTCCACGGTTCCGCGGAAAACGGGCGTACCCTTTTTCAAAATGCAGATTTCATCACACAACGCCTCTACTTCATCCATAAAATGGGAAGTCAAGAAAATCGTAAGCCCCTGTTCTTTCAAGGATTTAAGTGTTTTCCACACACCGCGCCTTGCTTTCGCATCAAGACCAGTAGTCAATTCGTCAAGAAACACAAGATCCGGCTGTGGAATCAGTGCCAGCACGATAAAAAGTCGCTGACGTTCGCCACCCGATAGACCTTTAACCGGCGTGTTTTCCTTATCACCAATACCGAACTGCTCACATAACTTGTGCCAATCGGCAGGATTGCGATAGAGGCTTGCAGTTTCATCGCAAAGCTCGGAAACTCTGATCTCCTTATTGCTTTTAACCAAATATCATTCTATAATGAAAATTATCAATTACCATATATATGTTATGGAGGGTGCGGATTATGAACGAAGAATTATTTAACGAAGCAACGAAATCAAATGTTCTCACGAAGAAACTGATCGACCAGCTTCTGGAGAGCATGACCTACAGCAGCATCTCTTTTATCAACTGGACCATTGAGACCTTGTCACTGATCAAGGCCCGTCTGCAGCGCGGGGACCGGATCACAGACGAAGTCAGCGGGGAAGTTTACACCTTGTATTCTTTCCAGCAGTTTGTGGAGAAGAATTTCTCTTCTTACATAGCAAGCCAGGTGTTTAAAGAGACTTCTAAGCCTGAGAAAATTTACTTCTCACTGAAACCATGTGAAGAAGGCTACTCTCTGATGGCAGCTGACTCAGACAGCAATAAGACATATGCCTGGATTTCCAGCCTGAGCAAACGATTCTCACTGGTAGAAATGATCGCTACCGGAATTGTATATGTGAAAGATACTCGTACCAATACCTATCAGCCATTTATTTCCGGAAAGGGGAAATATTGTAAGTATGATAAGGAAAAGGGAATTCTGGTAGAAATCTAACCAAAATGGACACAGATCACAATGCCATTACTGGAGGTTCAGTAATAAAGACATTGCAGTCTGTGTCCATTTTTCATCAGATCCTATTGTTCAAAAATATCTTCCCGGGTAATATTTTTCGCCCACTCTCCCTTTCGGTAATGATGGAAAACCCAGGGCCATTTCACGAATTCGTCTGTACAGAGCAGAAAGTAAACCCACAACACTGGAAGCTTCAGTACAAAGGCAGCGAAGAAACCTAGCGGCACCGCATATACCCACATATCTACCGTGTCACAGATTAAGCCAAATTTCGTATCGCCCCCTGCCCGAAAGACACCTGCAATCAGCGCAGTATTTACTGCGGATCCCATAATATAGTAGGTGTTAATGAGAAGCATGTATTTCAGATAATGCATAGCGGTGTCATTCAGGGAAGCAAATTTCATCACAAAAGGAGTGATGGCAAGGACGATCAGCCCTCCAAGTGCACCGGTGATCACAGTCAGCTTCAGCATTCTGGAAGCGTATCGTCTGGATTTTTCCAGGTCTCCTTTTCCCATGATCTGCCCAAGAAGAATGGTTCCCGCACTTGCAATGGCAAAACAGAATACAGAGCCAATGTTCCGCACCACAGTAACCAGGGAATTAGCGGCCACCGCGTCAGTGCCAAGGTGTCCCAGGATTACAGAATACATGGAAAAAGCAACGCTCCAGGACAGGTCGTTTCCAAGTGCCGGAAGTGACAAACGGATAAAGTCCTGAAACAATACTTTACTGCGAAGGAACATATATGCCAGATTCAGCTTCACATTTTTACTAAAGGAAGATACAACCACACAGCCAATCAGCTGGATCAGTCTTGATGCAGCGGTGGCGATTGCAACGCCGGTTGCACCAAGCTTCGGAGCACCGAACAGGCCGAAGATAAAAACTGCATTTAGGAATATATTCAGAATAAATGCCAGCATATTCAGCGCCATACTGATGGTTACTCTTCCAATACTTCGAAGAACTGCCAGATAGATCTCCGAGATTCCCCAGCAGATATAGGTAACGCCCATAATGCGGATATAGGAGGAACCAATGGTGATCAGCTCAGGATCATTGGTAAATAGCCTCAGCATCATCTGAGGCGCAGTAAATGCAACCAGGGCAACCAACAGGGAAATCAACACAGAGAAACGAAGTGCGATTCCCTCTACTACATGAATCGCCTGAAAATCCTTTTTACCGGCATATTGGGAGCACAAAAGAGAGGCTCCGGTACCGATGCCATAATACACCATAAATAAAATATTGGAATAATTGGCTGCCAGGGATACCGCCGAAATAGCGGACTGCCCCACGTAATTCAACATGATCACATCCGCTGAATTCACAGCCGCACTGAGCAGATTCTGTATAATAATTGGAACCGCCAGCCGGAAAATCTGCGGATAAAAATCATCTTTTCCAATTGAAAGTATTCTTTTCATTTTCCCTCCTTAGTAAATACCTATATTTAAATAAACTATTTGGTATTATACTGTTTTTCTGTCCCAAAAGCTATCCCTTTTCTGACAGAAAATAACAATATTTTGACATTAAAAAGGCACTGTCTGGGACAAACATGCCAGACAGTGCCTGTAAAATCTTTCTATTAAATAACTTTTAGTAAAGGATCTCCTTCTCTTACATACAATGGCAGACTGAAGTAATCAAAGGTTCCGGTATGCCACTGGTTTCCCTGTGCAGGTTCTTTGGTAAGAAGATGTACCCAGTTTCCTTCTGGAAGATAAAAATCCTGTTTTCCATCTGAGGAAAATACAGGTGCAACCAGAATGCGGTCTCCCAACATATATTGCTGATCCAGATATGCGCAGTTTCTGTCTTTTGGGTATTGCATGTGCATTGGACGCATTACGGGAAGCCCTTTTTCATGGGCAGTCTGTGCAAGGCTGTAAATATAAGGCATAAGCTTCCATTTCAGCTCGGTAAAGTATTTCAGAACCTCACAGGCCTCTTCATCATAATTCCATGGAACACGATAAGAACTGGATCCGTGTAAACGACTGTGGGAAGATAAAAGTCCGAAAGCCACCCACCTTTTGTACAGATCAGCTGAGCCATCATCCTCGAAGCCGCCAATATCGTGGCTCCAGAAGCCAAAGCCGCTGTCCATAAGGGAAAGCCCGCCCCTTAAGGTTTCGGCCATGGAAATATACTGGCTGGTTGAATCTCCGCCCCAGTGTACTGGAAATTTTTGTCCGCCTGGTGCTGCACTTCGTGCAAAAAGAACAGCTTCGCTTTCTCCTTTTTCTTTTTTCAGAAGCTCAAATACGCACTGGTTATAAAGATACGTGTAATAATTATGCATTTTTTCCGGATCAGAGCCGTCGAACCATTTTACATTGGTAGGAACACGTTCTCCGAAATCTGTTTTGAAACAATCCACTCCCACATCCAGAAGTGCTTTCAGCTTACTCTGGTACCAGCTGCATGCATCTGGATTGGTAAAGTCTACCAGTCCCATACCAGCCTGCCACATATCCCACTGCCAAACTCTTCCATTGTCTTTCATCAGAAGATAGCCCTTTTCCATGGCTTCTCCAAACAGAGGCGACTTCTGTGCAATATAGGGATTGATCCAAACACAGATTTTTAAGCCTCGCTTATGAAAACGTTCCAGCATACCTGCCGGATCCGGGAACATATCTTTATCCCAGGTGAAGTTGCACCATTCGAAGCCTTTCATCCAGAAACAGTCAAAATGGAAAACAGAAAGAGGAATATGGCGCTGTTCAAATCCATCAATAAAGCTGTTTACCGTAGCCTCGTCGTAGTTGGTGGTAAAGGATGTGGTAAGCCATAAGCCAAAGGACCACTTAGGCGGCAATGCCGGTCTTCCGGTAAGGGCTGTGTATTTTTCTATAATTTCCAAAGGGGTAGGACCATAAATAACAAAGTATTCCAGTTCCTCATCTTCTACAGAAAACTGTACGGTTTCCACCTTCTCACTACCTACCTCGAAGCTGACACGTCCCGGATGATTGACAAAGACGCCATAGCCTTTGGTCGTATAATAGAACGGAATATTCTTATAGGAAATTTCACTGGCTGTACCGCCATCCTCATTCCAGATATCCACGGTCTGGCCATTTTTTACCATAGGGGTAAACCGTTCCCCAAGGCCATAAACCAGCTCGCCAACACCTAAATTAAGTCCGGAGACCAGATAGTTCATGCCTTGTTTGTGATGCATCATTCCCGTAGTTTTGCTCTTGATACAGGTAAGCTCCCTTCCATCTCCATAAAACTTCATTTCAGGGGAACCAGTTTCAAATTCCAGGGAAAGCTTTCCTGACTTTAACGTCCATTTTTCTTTGCCGGAAGCTTTCTCACATTTACGTTCCGGACTTTTATCTAAATCACCATACAATTCAAATGATGGGCTTTTTACGTAATTTCCAGCGTGATTTACCATGTGGATTCCCAAAATGTCCTTTGCTGGTGCGGTGAAGGTATAGGTCATCATTCCAATGTTTAAGGTATCCCCGCGTCCCTGGATTTGTTTATAGGGGGCAAAAGCCAGGAGTTCGTTTTCCCGCTCTTCTACCTCATAAATGTCTCTTACATAATCAGCCTGAAATTCATCTCTCACAAGCCAGAAGCCATTGGTAAACTTCATCTTCCATTCCTCCTTTGAAAATCGGTCAGCCTTTTACGGCTCCAGCTACAACACCCTTGATAATAGATTTCTGGAAAATCAGATACAGGATCAGCGCTGGGATAATGATCAGGATCGCAGCAGACATAATGTTCTGCCATTCCATTTTGTACTGTCCCATAAAGCTGTAGGCTGCAAGCTGCAGGGTTTTGCTGCTCTTTCTTCCGCCCAGCATAAGAAGGGGAAGAAGAAAGTCATTCCAGATCCACATTACATTGATGATCGTAACCGTCGCAGTACAGGATTTCAGCATTGGAAAAATAATACGGGTAAAAAGCTGAAACTGGTTGCAGCCGTCAATAAGTGCGCTCTCTTCCAGTTCCAGGGGAATGCCCTTGGCAAAGCCCTGATACAGGAAAATACTCATTGGGGCACCAAGCCCCCAGTAAATAATGGCAAGTCCCCATATTTTCCCATTGATATGTAAAGTGGTGGCTACATTTACCAGAGTAAGCATAAAGGACTGGAACGGGATCATCATAGGCGCAATGCAGAACAGGAAACAGAAACGGCTGTAGCGTGTTTTCACACGTGCCATTTTATAGCCTCCCATGGAAGCGATCACGATAATGCCGAGAGTTCCTATTACTGTGGCGATGAGTGTATTCAAAAAAGTAGCTGGATATTTCATATCATGAAATACATTTTTTATATTGTCAAGAGTAAAAGCAGATGGAAGGCTCATAACATCTGTCATGATTTCCTGATAGCTTTTAAAGGCATTGATTCCCACCAGGAAAAGAGGGGAAAGATATAAAAGCAGAAAAAGGATCAGGAATAACTGTATCACACCGTGAAGTGCTTTGCTTTTTTTACTCATGCCTCTACCTCCTTACCTTTAAAGAAATTAACCTGAATTACGGAGATCACCAGAACGATGATAAAAAGAATTACACTTTTGGCGCTTCCATATCCATAGCGGCTGTTGTTAAATGCAGTGTTGTAAATATCAAGTGCAATTGACGTAGTAGATGTTCCCGGACCGCCGCCTGTCAAGCTGAAGATCAATTCAAACATTTTTAAGGAATTGGCAACAGAATGGAACATGCAGAAGGAAATGGACGGCATGATCAGCGGGATAGTAATTGAGAAAAATCTGCGGACTGCTCCTGCCCCATCCAGGTCTGCGGATTCATTTAGTTCCGTTGGTACTCCCTGCATACCTGCAACGTAGATCAGGATATAAAAGCCAAGGCTCTGCCAAACAGAAACAATGATGGTGGAGAACACAGCCAGTTGGGAGTCTCCCAGCCAGCTAAGACCGAAAATTCCCCATCCGGTTATGGACATAAGTGCTTCAAATACTCTGGTACAGATAAATTTCCAGATAAATCCAATGATAACAAGGCTTATGATATTGGGAATATAAAAAGCGGCTCTGAAAAATCCTCTGCCTTTGATCTTGGATTCCAGAAGTGCGGCAAAAAAAATGGCAAGTACATTTACGATCAGTACTGTTCCAATGGCATAGATAAAGGTATATTTCAGCGCACTGACAAAGGCTGGATCATTGGTAAAAAGCCGGATATAATTTTCGAGTCCGATAAATTCCGATGTTTTTCCAATACCGTTCCATTTACGGAAGGAATAATAAATACACATAACGAAAGGAATTCCTACAAACAGCGTGATGAAGAAAACTGCAGGGGCTACATATCCTGCGAATTCCAATGCTGTTTTTCTGGCCCTTCGTTTCTGGCTGTTTGCCTGCATAAAGAAACCTCCTGTCCTTTTCGGAAAAACAGGGCTGCCGAAATTGTCAGCCGCCCTGTTTTCGTTTTTATTCACGCGATCATTTTATAATAAATTACATTGCATCGTAAGCATCAACAAATAACTGGGTAAGAACCTCTTTTGTCTCGTCGCGGTCTGCATTTCCTGCAACATAGTTCTGGAATGCGGTACCAAATGGCTCTTCTACACCTTCTGGTCCTTTAAAGATCCACCATGGACATGTTACGGAATTATCCTGTGCAGCTGCTGTTTCTGCTGCAAGCTGTGTATCAGGTGCATCTGCTCCGGTAAGTGGGGAGATATCGCCGATAACTGATGGAACCCAGCTTCTTCCATAATCAGAAGTACACATGTAGTTCAGGAAATCAAGAACCGTATCAAGATTTTCGGAATCTTTTGCTACACGGAAGGTAAGGTTGGACTCAACTGCGAGAACTGCTTTTTCGTCCATGCGGGGCATATAAACATAACCCATATCAATATCAGGGGCAATGGCGCGGATACTTGCCTCGTCCCAGGAGCCATTGTGGATCATGGCAACTTTTCCTGTTGCAAAATCGGAGCACTGAAGATCATTGGTGGACTCCATTGGCTTGTCACCGCTGTACTCCTTGATCAGATCCAGAAGATCAAGTGCAAAATCAACCTGCGGAAGCTCGCCGAATTTCAGATCTCCGTTTTTCACATCTTCAAAGAGCTTGTCATAATCGCCGTCATAGGCATCACTCATGGACGGATAAACGGTCTGTGGAAGGATCCACCACTCACCAAATCCGGAGCTGAATGGCTGAATACCTGCATCTGTCAATTTCTCACAAACGGTGCGAAGCTCGTCTAAGGTAGTTGGAAGTTCTGTGATTCCAGCCTGCTCAAATAATGCTTTGTTATAGATAAAGCCATGGGACTGAACCAGGAATGGCATTCCTGTAATATGGCCATCTTCTGTTACAGATGTAAGGGTTGTCTCGGAAAAGTTCTTCATAAACTCTTCGTCATCCAGGTTATAAATATAATCTGCATATAAAGTATTGTCGCTGTATGCACTGGAAAGAAACAGGTCCGGAACCTCACCGGAATTTAATCTGGAACGGAGTACAGTCTGGTAATCATTCTGAAGGACTTCCAGCTCAATGGATACATTTGGATGTTCTTCTGTATAATGATCGATCAGATCATGGTAAGCGTCTGTGTATTCCGGACCATTAAACATGAAATAAAGCTCTACCGGATCATCGTCTGCCATTACGGTTACAGAACCCATTGTAAGAGAACTGACTGTCATTAAACCGGCCATTAATAAAGCGATTTGTTTCTTATGCATATGCATATCCTCCTTCTTTTTGCTGCTGCCCGTTTCGCCCACGGCAGCCTGCTTTGTTTTTGATAATCTAATCATACACTATGCAATATTACAAATAAATAGAAAAAATCAAACTGTTTATGGTAAAAGTTTGATATCTATAACCTGTTCTATTGTGAATGAATACAACAAGTTGTATAATATTGCCATAATAAAAAGGAGCTTTATGTATGAAAAAGAAAATAGAAAATTTATCCATGCAGACGCAGCTGACAGTTGTGATCCTGTCTGTGATCGTTCTTGCATTTGGAATTATTTTATATAGTGGTTATTCTGGTCAGGCAAGGTCTTTTGCAGAGGAATATACTTCTTCCACACAGACTATTCTGGAGATGGATGTGGCAAATCTGGATCAATATATTCAGGGTCTGCGGATCTTTTGCGTACAGCCCTGCCTGAATGTATCTGTCTATAATTCCCTGCTGAAGAGAAAACCTCTTTCCTCTTCTGAGATCAGTGACATAAAACAGGAAATCCAGTCTTCCTATCATAGCAGAACAGATATCCGTTCTTATTCCATTACAGCAATGAATCAGGATTTATGTTTTGAGCGGAATGCAGGGGTTGGGGGACAGCATATTTTATCGACCCCTGTAAAAGATACTGAAATATCCAGACCTTATATTGCCTGTGGAAGCAATGACAAATATGAATATCTGGCGCCCCCGGATTCAGAAGATGTGTTTTTCCGGTATTATCACTACCTGATCCGCCTGAGAAACCGGGAACCAGTCAGTTTGTCTTATGTGGATGTAGATACTACACAGCTGCGGCTGCTTATGAAAAACCATCAGGATTATGGGCAGATCTTATGCCTGTATAATTCAGATGGTGAACTTTTATATTCCAGTTCTGAGGATATCCGAAATCAGGAAGAAAAAGAAAAAAAGCAGCTTTTTGGGCTTCATTCAGATGTTGAAAATGTAAATATCGGTGGAATTTCTTATCTTGCACTTCGCAGGACCAGTGAAGAGACGGGCATTGTCCTGCTTTCCCTGCTTCCTAAAAGCGCCTGGGATGACCGGGCAAGGGACTTTTTGCTTCCTCTGGTAATGCAGATTGCAGTGATCACTATCTGTCTGATCATTATTGTTACGCTCATGATCCGGATGATCACAATTCCATTGAAGAGGCTGTCTTACCAGATGGGAAAAATGGGTGAAGGAGACTTTTCTCCCACAGCTTTTGGCGGAGGCTGTAAGGAAACCTGTGCATTAACAGAAAGCTATAACGACATGGCAGCCCACATTAATGAATTGATCGAGACCAACTATATTTCCAGCATCAATGAGAAAAATTCCAGGCTCCAGGCGTTGGAGGCCCAGCTGAATCCCCATTTTCTCTATAACACTCTTCAGGCGATTGCTACAGAAGCATTGCTTGCAGACTGTCAGGAAATTTATGATATGATTGTGTCTTTGTCTGCAAATCTTCGTTATACCATTAAAGGCGGAGAACTCGTCCGCTTGCAGGAGGAACTTGATTATGTAGACCGGTATATTCTTCTGCAGAAAACAAGACTAGGCGGGCGCCTGGAAGTGACGAAGAAAATTAATCCAAAGGTAAATCTGGCAGTGATTCCAAAAATCAGTATTCAAATGCTGGTAGAAAATGCCATTATACACGGAATGCCGGAGAACGGAGCTGTTCTTCACATTATCATCCGGGTATGTATGGAAAATAACCGGCTGCTCATCAGTGTATATGACGATGGAAAGGGAATTCTCCCAGAAAAAGTGAAAGAACTGAATGATATTTTTTCCGGAAAATCAGCAGATACTGGCAATTCCATCGGACTTCCCAATCTTGCAAGCCGTCTGAAAATACTTTATCAGGGAGAGGCTGGTCTGTTTCTGGAATCACAGGGCGATCAGTTTACAGAAGTAAAAATGGAACTTCCAATCAGAAAGAGGGAAAATGAAAATGTATAAAGTACTGATTATTGACGATGAGGCACCTGCTAGAATTGCAATAAGCAGGCTTGGTCACTGGGCAGATTATCATATTACAGAGCTTTATCAGGAAACCAACGGTGCTGCAGCTTTAAAAACCATGCGGGAAATAAAGCCCCAGATTGTTTTTGTAGATATGCAGATGCCGGTTATGAATGGCATGGAATTTCTGGAAAAGGCTTCCCATGAATTTAGGGATACCTGTTTTATTGTAATCAGTGGGTATGATTATTTTGATTACGCAAAGGCAGCTTTGAAATGTGGTGCCATTGATTATCTGTTAAAACCAATTGCACGGGAAGAATTGAATGCTGCCATTGATAAAGCAGTCCAGACATTGGGAAATACTGGTACCTGTTTAGAAAAAGAAGCGCCAAAGCTTTCCCCTGATGAAGTTGTCGCCAGGATCCGGCAGGACATTGACCAGAACTATCCACAGCCCCTTAAGGTCAGCAGTTATGCGAAGAAGTACTTCTTTACCCAGGAGTATCTCACACGCCTTTTTCGCCAGCATTATGAGATGACCATTCAGGAATACCTCCTTATGGTCAGAATGACCCGGGCGAAAGAACTGCTGGAGAATCCTTCTATTAAGATCCAGGAAGTTGCTGCCCGGGTTGGATATTCCGATAATAACTATTTCAGTAAGGCATTTCGGAATTTCTTTGGAATTACGCCCACAGATTGCAGAAATAAGTGTTTCGTGAGCAGAAATACTAAATAGACCGAAAGCCTTTTCCAATGATCTCACTGCTGTTTACAATGGTAATGAAAGCGTGGGGATCAATCTGTCTTAAATGAATGCGAAGGCGGTTGGTCTCGCTTCTGGTGAGAACAGTCATCAGTACCTTCTGCTCCTGTTTGGTATAAACACCGAAGGCATTTTGCTCAGTTGCAGAACGGTGAAGATCGTTGATAATAAAGTCTTCCACCTGATCTGGGTACTTGCTGATAATGGTACAGACTTTTCGCAGGTTCAGGCTTTCAATGGCACTGTCTACAACGGTACATTTCAAGATCATTCCCAGGATACAGTAAAGTCCGGTCTGTGCACCGTAAAGGTAAGCGGCGATCAGTACGATTCCAAGATCGCTGACCAGAAGGGCGCGTCCAATCTCCAGACTGGTATATTTATGCAGGATCATGGCTACAATATCGGTACCACCAGTGGAAGCGCCTACGTTAAATACCATGGCCGCTCCTACTGCTGGCAGGATAACCGCAAAGCACAGCTCCAGGAATACATCATGTGTCAGCGGGAAACTAAGCGGATAGATCACTTCACAGGCACTTACATAAAAAGACAGGGCAAAGGAGGAATAAATAGTCCAGCCCATAGAACGGATTCCCAGAAAGAAAAATCCGAGTACAACCAGCGCTGCGTTGACGATCCACATGAATGCGCCTACATTCCACTTCGGAAACAGGGTAGACAGGATAATGGACAAACCGGATGTACCGCCAAATGCGAAGTGATTTGGCGTTTTGAAAATGGAAATTCCAACTGCTGTAAAAATTAATCCCAGATTCAGAATTAAAAAGAAAATCAGGTTATCTTTTGTAAAAATCTTCTTTTTCATAAGTTATTTTATCTCCTCCCTTCAGTAAAATTAGTATAGCGCAAAACGTGTGTTCTGTATAGAGCGTTTTTTTCTATTTTTTATATAATGAGCTTAAAATCCCTCACTGCTTT
Source organism: Ruminococcus sp. RTP21484sp1_RTP21281st1_A8_RTP21281_210402 (assembly GCF_040914025.1). Lineage (NCBI taxonomy): Bacteria > Bacillati > Bacillota > Clostridia > Eubacteriales > Oscillospiraceae > Ruminococcus > Ruminococcus sp. RTP21484sp1_RTP21281st1_A8_RTP21281_210402. Next base: position 47,192 of record NZ_JBCPGE010000028.1, on the reverse strand, counting down.
TGATATAGAGTTTTTTCTTTATACAAACTGCACTTTTCTGCTTTTCTTTGCTGCCTCGATAAGCTCTCCCAGCCGCTTATTGCAGCTTCCAACAGGTACGCTTGTACAGATAACCCTGTCACAGCTTTCCATGGCTTTTAAAGCTTTCTGGAAGGTTTCCCCGCTGATTTCCATAAAGGGTTTCTCTGTGATCACCTGATCGGCCAGCAGTCTTGCCAGGCGGTAATCCACATCATTGGTGTATAGAACACCTGCAATAAAAGGAGTATGCACCTTCTGAAGCTGCCGGAATACGGGAATACCAGTGCCGTTTCCACAGATCACAAAAGTTTTCGCTTCACCTTCCGGCTTTGGAAGTTCAATGCTCCCAAACAGCGGATCAAAAAAGCCGTTGTTGATTTCATAAAGCTCCCGGATCATATTTTCCTCGAAAATTTCCTCAGGTTTTCCAAAATGGGAAATGGTATCTCCCTTTACACAGATGATCTTATCCGCAATCTTCTGTGCAAGGTCAATTTCATGAAGAGACATGATAACAGTTATCTGCTTTTTCTTCGCCATATCCCGAAGAATAGATAAAAGATCCAGCTTATGTTTAATATCCAGGAATGAAGTAGGCTCATCCAGAATAATAATATCTGGTTCCTGGCAGATCGCGCGTGCAAGAAGCACCCTCTGGCGCTGTCCATCACTGATGTTGTTAAAATCACGGCTGCCAAGAGCTTCTGCATGTACCGCCTTCATAGCTTCTTCTACCTTTTCTTCATCTTCCCTTGTAAGAATGCCAAGCCTTCCTGTATAAGGATAACGGCCGGTTGCTACAATGTCATGGCAGGTCATCAGCTCCGGCTTCATTCTCTCAGTAAGAACTACAGCCATACGGGTAGACAGATCCCGAAAGGTAAAGGACAACAGATTCTGGTTGTCAAAATAGACCTTTCCGCCAATGATCTGCAGCTGTCTTGTAATACTTTTTAAAATAGTAGATTTTCCGGAACCGTTAGGACCAATGAGAGTTACGATCTCTCCCTTTTTTATTCCAATACAGATATCGTGGATCAGTGCCTTTCGATTGTAACCAACAGAAAGGTTGTCCATATGAAAATAATAATTGTCCATTTTAATTTCCTCTCTTCTTTCGCAACATCATGAATATAACTACTGGTGCTCCAAAGATGGAGGTAACGGTGCTGATGTTCAGCTCCAGAGGCGCGAACGCCATTCTGGCGATCAGGTCACACATCATACAGAAAACAGCACCTCCCAGGAAGGTTCCCGGAATGATGATCAGCGGTCTGGATGTACCAAAGCTTCTTTTCATTAGAAATGGAACTGCAATTCCAACAAAGGAAATAGGTCCTGCAAAAGCAGTTACTGTTGCAGACAAAATGCTGGAAAGCAGGATTAATGCAACACGGAAAAACTTAATATTCACACCCATGCTCTGCGCATAAGCTTCTCCCAGCTGATAAGCTCCAATGGGCTTTGACAACAGGAACGTAAGGAGCAGGGTGACACCTATAACTGCACAGGAAATGTAAACATTACTCCAGCTCATACCAGAGAAGCTTCCCTGTGACCATCCATGAAGATTTACAATATTTGAGTCATCTGCAAAGGTTACCACGAAGTCTGTAACTGCGGAACAGATATATCCGATCATGATTCCGGCAACCAGAAGGGTAGCCATGTGCTTGATCCTTTTGGAATTCAAAAGAATAAATCCAATGGAAATCAAGGAACCTATAAAGGCAGCGATGATCAAAGTATAAGAGGTTACATTCTGGGCGATTTCAAGATAGTAGATCATAGTAAGTGCAACTACCATTTTGGCACCGGAGGAAATTCCCAGAACAAAAGGTCCTGCAATGGGATTTTCAAAAAAGGTCTGAAGAAGAAAACCAGATAAAGATAATGCACCTCCAAGGATGGCTGCCATCAGGATCCTGGGAAGACGGATCTTCCAGATGATGCTGTATTCCTTGGTGTCAGTGGCTTTTTTCAAAAGGATATTTACGATCTCAGACAGGGAAATATGAACATTTCCTGTATTGATATTCAAAACTGTGATCAGGCCAAACGCCAGGATCAACAGAACAAAAACCAATGTATAGCGAGATCTTCTCTTAAAGTTCTCCATGTGGAAACTGGTTCCATCGGATTGTCTGTTCATTCTAATTATACTCCTCATATAATTAAGTGTTTTTTATTGAAAATTCAAGGTTTTTCAACCTTTCATATCTCAGTGAATAAGCCACAGCTATGAGCATTTCGATGTATCAGGTACTGAAATAGCGGTTGAATGGTATACGAAATAAAACGTCATTGATTTTCGCTTTACTGGCCTTGTGTATACCCTTCCCTCTATGGCAGCTAACCTCCTATATCCACCAGGATCATCTCTGTCTCCAGAGGTCCTAACTTGTCGGGTAGAAACACCTATTACTAGGTATATCCCCCACAGATCCGTACGTGCCCAATTCAGGCATACGGCTCTTCACGACACTTATGCCTCAGATTATCCATATAGGCTCACATAAATACGTGGTCTTACTATAGGATGCTCCTTCAAAAACTGATTGAATCCATCCCATGTATAACTTTTCCTCTGACTACGCCTATTCATCCAAAAATAAAGAATCTGAATAACTCTCTTACGGAAGTTATCCATCATTTGATAGTTATCACTTATTCCATAATAATGGTAATACCCGATTAAAATCTGATTTACTTTTGCAAGAATATATTTCTTCTTTTCAAATCTCATGTCGCGTATAGTGATATTCATCTGTTTACATTTCTTCCGATATTTCTTATTGGCAGTTTTATGTTTTACTCTGAAATTACCGTTTCGGCTTTTGGAACAATAATGAGTGAATCCTAGGAAGTCAAATGTTTCTGGTTTGTTCCCCTGTCTTTTAAGGTTATCAGCAGCGAATCGACCAAAATAAATTAATCGAGTCTTTGATTCCTCTAAGGACAGTCCGAAGTGATTCATCCTTCTCTTAAGATGTTCATAAAAGAGTTCTGCGTCATTCTTATATTGAAAGCAGCACACAAAATCATCCGCATAGACAACTATGTCTGCATATCCTTTTAGCAGTGGTCTTATTTTCTCATTAAACCACCATACAAGAACATAATGCATATATATGTTCGCAATTATTGGTGAACATACGCTTCCCTGCCCGGCACCGAATTCGTTAACATAAAATTCTCCATTCTTAAGAATACCTGCTTTGAGCATCTTTTCTACCAGTCGGAGCACACTGTTATCTGTAATTCGTGATGAAATAAATTTCATTATCCAGTCATGATTCAAATTATCAAAGAAGCCTTTTATATCGGCATCCAGTATATAATTCGTCTTATGTCCTTCAATCATGTCATTTAGTTTTCTTATAGCTCCATGGCAGTTGCGGTTTGGTCTGAAGCCGCACATATTGCTGTAGAAATGGGGCTCAAAGACCGATTCCAAAACTTTCCTAAGTGCTTCCTGAACCAGTTTATCTTCATATGAATAGATACTAAGAGGTCTGGTTTTACCATTCTCTTTTGGTATTTCCACTTTACGTGCTGGTTTAGGTCGATAACTTTTATTCTTAAGCTTCTCCACTAGCTGTTTTAGATTGTTATCAAGATTTGAGTTATATTCTTCTTTTGAAATGCCATCAATCCCGACCGCTTTTCTGCCATCCATTTTGTAGTGGCATTCTTTAAGCATCTCAATGTTAATCAAATGCCCAATAGAATTAAATTTCATTTCTGGATGTTGTTTTGATAATTCTGAGATTCTCTCAAGTTTTGTTGTCATTATTTGTCCTACCTCTGAGTGTAGATAATGTTTCCCTTTTGATATGATGTCGTGTGGCTGGATATATGTTATCCGTTCTCGACTTCCCTCCAGTGGCATTACCCACCTTCATTAGTACTATTCGGCCATCCGACTACCTATACTCCATTTGATTTCCTTTTCTCATTCGTACGTCATACCTGTTAACACAGGAAAGTATAGGTTCTCCCCAGGTAACATACAGACATTGTAAAACATGGCTGGCTCTCAGACTCCGCCGTAGCATATGCTTCCTAACCCAAACAGAAACATACGTATTGTCTTCCGCCCGAAAGAAAACGTCGACCTACGGGTTACGTAGATTTCGGAGCTCAATCACTTTCAGCCCTATTTCCTAACTGTTTACACTTAGAATACATCGTTACCTCTGTATCCCCAAAACTCGCTACCAGTGGTGCGGCTACACCTTACTGGATGAGATTTCCACTCATTAATCTGTATGCCCTTCTGGGCGTACCCTTCGTCCTGCCTGCCCATAACCAGGGTGTCAGCTATGCTCCTTAACGGGGTCATGTGCCCCATGGTGACTATTTCTGCCGACTACTGGCTCATTCTTTGTATTGTTGATTACTGACTTGCTTCCTGTACCAGCACTGTGAGCAGTGGACGTTATCTGTTACATTCTGCTTGATTCAGTGGCTGTCCACATGACAGCCTCCACTATAGTTACTTGTCTTTCTTACGCAGCCTGTAGATAAACTGCCGGTCTCTTGATGTCACTGACCATTTTTTTCGGATCATAATCCACACCTTTAGTCAGCATCGCATAAAAGACACGTATCAACTTGGCTGCAATCGCCATAAGTGACTGCATTTTTTTCAACGGATTCAGCCTTCTGGTTGTGTAATAATTATGGAGTTCCCTGAACTCCTGGTTCTTCGACACAAGTGACATTGCAACCTCAAAGAGCAGATATCTGAGTCTCTTTCGACCTCGTCTGCTTATTGTTGTCTCGCCTTTGTGCTTTCCCGAACTATTTTCAACCAATGCCAATCCTGCAAGCTTCTGCAGTTCCTTCGGATTATTGAAGCGGCTGATATCACCTACTTCTGCAAGGAACCCTGACACTGTCCTGATTCCCACTCCTTTGATCTCTAACAGCTTTTCAGCCATCGGAATCTTTCTTACCAGTTCTTCAATTAGAACCATAACTTCTTGTAGACGCGTATTTCTGGATTCATAGTCCTCCAGAAGCATTCGGATTTCCATTCTTGCAGACACCGCACCTTCTTTGCTTCCAACGCTGTGCTCTGCAGCTTCTATCAGGGTCTTTGCCCTCGCTTTTCCAACTGCTCTTAACTTCGCATCACGCCAGATTTGGTTCACTCCATCGATACCTAACGTCAGGATATCTTCAGGGAGTGGTGCTGTTTTAAGGATGAGTATTCCGCTCTTGGCATCCGGCTTTCCATATACCGTCTTATATTCAGGAAAATATATATTGAACCAACGACTGATCCTGTTTTGAATTCTTGTAAGTTCCGCCTGTAACTGGAATCTTATGTTTGATGCTGTTCTAAGATCAGCGTAAACACCATCCGGCAGGTATGGGATCATGTAACGTCCCTCTCTAACTAATCCTGCTATAACTTTCGGATCCTTACGGTCATTTTTAGTCGGATTATTGTCGTCGAGTTCTTTTGATTTTTTCACATGGTGAGGATTTACAAGAACCGGTTTCATTTCATTATCATGTAGAAACTTTCCAAGATTGAACCAGTAGTGCCCGGTCGGTTCCATACCTGGAACCACCTTATCCTTCTCATGTCTTTCTTTGAGGTCCAGGATCCATTCCTTAAATGTCACAAATCCAGCCTCTGTGTTGCTAAACTTAAATGGCTTCTTCGAATACTCGATTCCTCTGTAATCAAAAGCTCTGGCATAGTGCGTTTCACTTCCGACATCAATTCCGAGTACCAAAGTTTTTTCTGTAATAGCTTCAATTTTTGCGTTCTGTGTGTTAGACTTCATTGTAAATACCTCTCTGTATAATAAGATTTTTACTAACCTGCCAGTCAGTAGTCTTATTGTACTCTGAGGTATTTTTAATTTTCAACATCCACGTTTTTTATTATACAGGAAGCTCCATATACGAAATTCTTCTATTAGTTGTCCTATAATATTTTCCTTCATACTCAATCACTTCTTCCAATTCCCCTGGCAGTGTATCTAAAATTTCTACTCCAGAATTGAATTCACAGTTTTCTGTTTTCATCTGCTTATTACCGGTATCAACTGAAATAATCATTTGTTTTTTCTCCCTTCAAAACCAAATGTAAAATTACTATACGCCTTGTATGCGTCTCTGCAATTTCACTATAGTGATTTTGGAAAATCTGTGTCAATAGGATTTCTGAAATAGTTATTTTTCTTCATAATCTTTGCATATCAGTTTTAATATGCGCTCGCTTTCCCCTTCATAGCCCCATAATATGCTTCCAACAGCTTCAAAAGCCTGTTCTCTCCAACGGAAGTATGTAGTTCTATGGATTCTGGTATATTGCGGAAAATGAGGCTCCAATTTATCTAATATTTCTTCTACATTTTCCAGTTTTGTTGAGGATAGATAGCTGTAATAGAGCACCCAATAGTATCGCTCGCCTTGCGGATGATACCTTCGCATAAGATCGACTGCTTCATCAATTAAACGTAGATACTGGTTTGATCGGCTGATTGCCTCTACCCGTTCTTTCTCGGATGCTAAATCTCTTTCCACATCCATTCCAGCCTGATAAATGGTGTCTAAGAATTCATCCACATCTGTGCCATACTCCATATGGAATCTTCTTTTTACCTGGCTGATTTTAATTTGCATTTGCCAGTTTACCACCCGGTATATCTTAAATAACTTTATTACATCATGATATGCGGTATTATCTTCCCCCTTATACTCCTTTGAAATTACTCCTGATCTTCCCCTTGCCACAGCTTTGTCTCATCCTTTCTTTTTTCATTTAGTTTTCTAAATGCCTCATCCATCTCATCGTCCATTTTTTCAGCTCTAACAAGGCAGCAATACATTAGTACAATAACCACTGCCAGCAAGGCCAAGAAAAAGAGCCAAAAATGCCACATTTTCGCTTCCTCCGTTTCTGAATTATAGAGTGGTACTATACTCTCCTATTATAAATAATGGAAAAAATTGTCGAAATGTGTAAAAAAATAAAAAAAATTGGGATTTATTTAAGATTTTTTCAATAGAAAAAGAAATTATTATAAGACACTATTGAGATTTCAATTTTATCACAAAAGTTTACTGCGCCATATAAATATAATCACAACAAAGCCAATGCTAAACTTATATCAACATTGCCGAATAGATTTATTTTTCATTTTGCGCAAAAATACGATAAACTATACCATTTACGCAATGCTCATTTTATATATCAGCATAAGATATCCTTGATTTTACTAATATTTCAAGCACTGCAAAGTAAACTTCGGTGAAGTCAGTACATACTCAGTTGCTTTGCAACTTATTTGTGAATAGCCTTTCATGTTCAGAGCAATTCTATCAGACAAAGAAATCCTTCATAAACGCATTCTCTTCACTAAAATTTTGAATCAGCACACTTGACAGATTTTCTAACAAATGCAATGGCTCCTTTTTTTTGTTTAATTCCGGATTTAATCTTTCAATTAAATATGCTTCCATTTCGCTCAAATACCTTTCAGCTCTACTATAAGGCGAAATAAATTCAAGTGGCACATATTCCTTGTCATCACTTAGAAACATAACCGTTCCAAAATATACTCGCTTATTGTAACCATTATAAATGGGATTATGTAATTTTAATGCTGCCAAATGACCATTAGAAAATCGACTTTTTTTAGAATCCGTCTTTCCTATATATACCAGTTTTTCTTCATGTTCATTATAAATAGTAATAAAATAAATATTATAGCAGCCAAATGGAGGTTCACCTATTTCTTGTAACACCCACCACTTTTCTTCCCTATCTAAATCATATCCGTTTTCTTCATCGATACCTGTTAATAAACAGACTTGCTCTATATATTCATGATGTTCATTCCAAGACTTTTTTAAATAACCCGTATCTATAGTATTCGCTTTATACAATTCCACTGCAATATCCAAAGAAATCCAAGCTCCATATTCTAAATTGGGCAATGCATTTGAAAAAAAATTATTTGGTGTTATACTTTCATTTCCTTTTATCCATGGTTTCAGCGGTTGATTTTTCATATTTTCTAATTCCTGTTATCTCACAATTTTTACTCTACTAATATTATATATCTTCCAACTTATTTCAGCAATCCATTTTTAAACCATGGATATATTTCCTAAAATAAAATTGTGTATTCTCTTTCCTCTTTAGTATGCTTAGATTTTCTGTTATAATAAATACACCGAATTATTCCTTCGCATGACCTAATTTTAAAGGCCTTAAATTCAAAAATAGGAGGTGTTTATAAGTAGAGGATAAACGGAATATTCAAAAAAGAGGTGATTATTATTTCAGTGAGTATAAAAAAACCGGATGGCATACAAATAGAATTAGATTCGACCAAGATTGTTGATGCCATCAGCAAATCAATCATTCGTGAAGAAGAAAAGAAGAATGAGAAAAAGTTGCGTAATTTTGCAATATTAGCTACTGGAAATGTACGGGCTAGTCGGTATATAAAAGAGCCCAAAATAAACATGTCGAAACTATTCTCTGGTATTTTCACCAGTATATGTTTCTGCAATTTTTTACAAGATTACAATGAGCGCAATATTTCTGTTACCTACATTCCAACGACAGATTACGAAAAAACAATAGTAGTTACGGCAGATTTTGTTGATACTACTATATTCGGTATGCCTGTTACAGTAAAACGTTCAACACAATTTGGTTTATTCTATGATTATTTTCAATATGATTTGAACATAGAGGAACTCTACCACGAATACGAAAGACTACTGCAGCGCAGAAAAGAACTGCGTGAATTAAGAAAATTGAAAATAAAACGTGTCAGTGAGATGATACGAGCTGCATGGTTGAACAGAAATACAAATGTAGGGAGAAGTAATACGGGCAGTGTAACTGATTCGATGCTTCTTTCACTTCCTACTCCTCCGACTTCTACTGCTATTTTTAGCAGTCTGGAGTCCGGGGGTGTTGTGAGTGTTATCGGATGATGAGCTGAAAAGATACCGTGAACTACTTAACGCCCAGAATGATAGTACATATTTCAAAAAAGAAATCGGTGCTAATCTAAAAAATGCGAGGGCTAACACCCCGCTAACCCAAGAAGATGTCGCTGAAATCTTTGACTGCGATCCAAGAAAAATTCGGCGTTATGAAAATGGAGAAGTCATGTGTTCATTAACACAGCTTATTAGCTTCTGTAAGGTTTACAAATGTACGTTGGAAGATTTGATGCCAGCAGAGACTATTTCTTATGTAAGCAGTTTAGCTGGAATGGACACAGAAATGCTGAAATCAATGATGAATGTTTTTAGAAAAACTGTTGGGCTAAAAACTGCGTAAGTAATTACCTATAGTCAGTGGTTGTGCCATTCATGGTATTATCTTCCAAGAGACAAATATTCACTTTCTGTATCCTTACGATATCTTGAGGTACTGTGATTTAAACTGAAAATATATAAGTAACCATACTATGCACAAGCTTAACAAAGAGAAAGAAATCACCCCAAAAGCAAAATCATATTAAGAAAAACTGAAAATATTTTTGAAAAATCGGACATGCCGTGTCCTAGGTAAACAGATAACTACTTCACGGTATGTCTGTTTTTTATTATTTTGGAGCTTGTTAAGCGATGAAATACCCGAAAAAAGCAGGTAAAGAATGAAAATTTAATTACCATGCCATGTCCTGTTAAGGCACATAATTTTGAATTATTATAAGCTTGCCTCAAGGGAACAAAGACATGAGATATCACAATGCCACACACTCTCTAAAAGATGCATTATAACATGCCCTGCCTTGAAGACTAATAATATCTCAAAGTCGGATGCATACGACAGTGGAAGTTTATAACAATTCAGCACTTAGACAGTAAATTACATGATAACAGCAAGTCTGATGAGCGGATTGTGTAGACACCCCTTGTCTGTGTGTTTTTTTCTTATCCAGACTAAAAATCTAAGCCAATGGGTGTCCAATCATAACGACCGCTGTGTATGCGTCCCAGAAAGGACACGAAAATGGATAATAACATAACTATTCAGAACACCATATCAATTGGCATTGAAATCCCCCCTGAAACGTTTATAAATGAAAAAACGATAAACGTTCAAAACTTGATTATTGAATCTAGTAGCACCAATAATGGCACAATTTGTATTCCTGATAATGTTTCTAATAATATTGTTGTTCCAAGTAAAAAGAAAAAAATTTTTATTGTTCATGGGCACGATAATGAAGTAAAGCTTGAAGTTGCCCGCTTCATAGAAAAAATTGGACTTGAGCCTATAATTTTGCACGAACAAGTAAACAGTGGAATGACAGTTATAGAGAAAATTGAAAAATACTCAGATGTAGAATTTGGAATTGTTTTATATACCCCTTGCGACTTGGGATATGTAAAAGGGAAGAAGAAAGAAAAAAAGGCCAGGGCAAGACAAAATGTTGTATTTGAACATGGTTACTTAATTGGTAAATTAGGTAGAAATAATGTGTGTGCATTAGTCAAAGGTGATATTGAATTACCAAATGATATTTCTGGCATTGTTTATATTCAATTAGATAGTAATGGCAGCTGGAAAATTCCTTTAGCAAAAGAACTAAAGCTATGTATTTAAAACCTCTCAAAAGAAGGAATTTGTCCATGGCCATGATATTACCGTTTATAATTATGGAGCGGATCACCAGGAATGTCTTGCCCATGTGCTGCGTTACCTAAAGGACAGTATAGATAATGAGCTTGACCGCACTTGGAACAAAGAGATGCGTTCGCTGTTACAGGATATGATTCATTTCTGCAACGGATGCCAGCCATTTCTGGAACCAGAGCCGGTAAAGATCTCTGAATTAGAAAAAAGGTACCGGGAGGTACTGGAAACAGTCAGAACGGAATATGGAAACGTTCCAGCAAACAAGTATTACAGGGATGGGTATAACTTATTTCTGAGAATGGAGAAATATATGCAGAACAATCTGATGTTCCTGCATGATTCCCGTGTACCTGCCACTAATAATGAAGCCGAAAGGCGTCTAAGAAGCTATAAGCGGAAACAGGCGCAGGCTGTAACATTCAGGAGTTTCGAAAGTATCGATTATCTCTGTCAATGCATGAGCATGTTTGTTTTGATGCGGCTGGAAGAACCAGCGAATAATTGGACAGAGTGTCCGGGATATTCAGATAAGAAAACTGATGGCTTTGACAATTATTAGTCTGCACCTTCGTTTTTCTCAAGTCCAGCTAACTTCTGAGCAGTAACTGACCGATATTTTTTGACATAATTAGAGTTTAAGCTTTATTGTAAATCCGCTTCCATTATGATAATATAATATTAGAAAATATAACTTTGAAAAAGATCCAGTTACTTAACTTGAAAGAAGGTGCCGAAATAAACTTTTCAGCCAATACTCAAAATCATACAAATGAGGAATCTGATCACTATATGAAACAAACTGTAAAAGCCAGTGTTTTTGAAGATTTATTTTCAAATAAGGAATATCTGCTGCAACTTTACCAGGCTTTGCATCCTGAAGATACTACCGTCTTGGAATCAGATCTGGAATATGTCACTCTCCAACAGGTAATGGCCAATAACCCATATAATGATCTTGGATTTAAAGTTGGTTCCCGCTTAATGATTCTCGTAGAAGCACAGTCAACCTGGACAGAAAATATTATTGTCAGATGTATTATGTATCTGGCTCAGACCTGGAAAGATTATTTTATTTCTTCCAAACAAAGCGTTTACGCTTCGACGAAATTGGAATTTCCAGAACCAGAATTATATGTTCTATATACTGGTTCCAAAACAATTAGCAAAACCGAAATTTCTCTTTCTGAAGAATTTTTTGCTGGAAAACCAATTGCAATTGATGCAAAGGTAAAGGTTCTAATAACCGGTAAAAACAACGATATTATTACCCAATACGTTTTATTTACCAAGGTCATTGATGAACAAAGAAACCTGTATAAAAATAATACGCAAACAGCTATTACAGAAACTATTCGTATTTGTAAGGATAAAAATATTTTAAAAGAATATCTTGAAAATCACGAAAAGGAGGTCATTGATATTATGGTAACCTTATATAGTCAGGAAGAAGTTTTACGTGATTATGTTACAAGTGAAAAATTTACCTCAGAGGTAAAAGGCATCGTCGAACTTTCACAGGAACTTGGCCGTTCTTTCGCAGACACAGTTTCCTATGTTGCAAAAAAATGCAACGTTTCCAAAGACATTGCGGAACGGAAAGTGAATTCTTTTTGGAATTGATTGAATGAGTTGAATTCTCCTTGGTCCCTGGAAGCTTATAACCTAGCTGAAAAGTAACCAATAAATCGACACCGAGCAGGAGGCTAATCATTAATTGATTAGCCCCTCTGGTCTACACATAATTTATCTGATACTTATACCTTTATATTTCGTAATTCGCATATTGAGATAACATACTTGCTGCCACCAGAACAAATTTTCTTGAATCAGCATCAAATTCACATTTACCTATTGTTTTTTGGTAATCATTGCCAGAATATTTATTTACAAATATAGCATTATAAATCTCAAGAATTTTTTCTTCAGGTGTAATCAATTTCTTTTTTTCTATTTGAGAAAAAGATTCATCCTCTTTTAAGAAACGACAAAGTAGTCCAGTACTAAATTCTTTAGTGTTTAATATATCAACCATAGGTTTTCCACTTTTTCCAGAAATAAACTGTTCATACATTGATATATCTACCATTTTCAATCCTATAATAATTGGAACTATACAAGATAACATAAATTGTCTAGCTTCTCCATCTGGAAATATACAATTCCATTTTTCATCATCATGTGTAGGAACATAGGCCGCAGTTCGTACCTGCCGATAAAAACGAGTTATTTCTCTTAATTGCATATTATAAACATCAATAATACGTCTAGAAATTATTTCTAAATAGTACCTTCCATTTAACTCTATATTCATGTAAAATTTCTTTTTGTCAACCGGAGGCAAGTTAATTCTTAAATAAAAGAATCGATCTAAATATCTACACGCATCAAATGAATCTCCATAATAATTTTTTATTGTATGCTGCAATTCCTCTGTGTTAATTGATAATACGTATGTAATTCTCTCATCGTGCATGTAATGTTTTATTTGTTCTAATAATCGAACTGTAAAACTGGGTTTACATCTATCCAATTCATCAATAAAAACTACTAATCGATTTCCACGCTCATTCAATGCTTCTGAAAAAAAATCTTTCAATTTTTCTTCTAACGCCTTTTGTTCTTTGAATTTTGAGAGTGGATTATCGCTCTTCAAATTTTCTATAATTCCCTTAAGATTTTTTCCACTAAAAACATCTAAAACTGCACCGCCCAATTTAAAAAAATCTGTATCAGGATCAAATGTATAGGTCATCCCCAACTGCTTCGCGATTTCATATACAAGTGACACAATAGGATCTGTATCATTATCATTTTCCCATGCATCATAATATATAGCAAGATTACAATCATCATAATTATCACTTTCAGTCAAGAATAATTTTGATAGTATCTTCTCTCTTTTTTCTTTTTCAATTATACTTACAGGTTTTTTTGCATTAATCACCATCGTAGATTGTTTTATAAAAAATGTTTTTCCGCTTCCCCATTTTCCATCTACCGCAATAGTACTTGCTCCCTTCTGCGCAAGCAACAGATTATAAAAATATGATAATTGCTGATTTCGCCCCAGCAGATCCGCTTCCAATGTTTTTATTAAATTTTCCTCTGTTGGCAGTATCTCAAAATTTTCCATTTTATCTTTCCTCATCTGAATTTTATTTCTTCCCTTACAAATAGCTGAAATTAGTCCTTTCCTTTACATATTTCTGGCAAATATTCATTCCAGTACCACTCACTATCAATAATTGATTGATATAACGCAGTTTTCCATGAATTAAGTGAAATGGATTTTTCATCTTTAATCAAATCTTGTAAAACTTCAACAGCTAGTTCCTTTTTTCCTTTTTGAAAACATTCTTTTAATCTTGTTTCCCGACTGCAATACTCTTCTGCTGCATGCAATTTATATATATTATTCAAGCAAAATCCTTGTTCAGAAAACGAATGACTTATTCGCTGTCTTTTCTCTTCAGATATATCAATTGGTGGATCTGCATAAAATTGAAATGAAACCGGTTCCATTTCTATAAGTTTTGCCTTCAGCCACACACAGTCATCAAAATTATCATAATATGGATGAAATGGCTCTTCTACACGATTATGAAATGTTGAATCTAACTTTCCAGTATTACAATCTGAACAAGCTGGAATAAGATTATAAGGTGTAACAGTGTAAGCAACATACTTTGATTTTGGCAAAAAATGATCCACTGTTTTTACTAAATTTTGTTGACAATAAGGACATTTTCCATAGGGTGCCAAAGCTAAGATTTTATCATAAAATGCTCTATTCGGTTGATTTTTCGGAACAAATCTTTGCGTATATAGAGCTTCCATATCTTCTTTAGTTGCAATATTGTCAATTGTGTCATGCTCAGGTATTATATGCAATTGTCCATGCTGAGCTAATTCATCATATTCTTCTGTTTTTTTCTTTATTTTTTCCTTAACTAATGTGATTCTCTTTTTTCGAGGATTTTGCATATGAACCAAACAATTATCTATAATCGTTTCCATATCAAACTGTGGCTTTTCTAACTTTTTCATTAAGTGTTTTCCTTATCATACATATACGCTCGAAGTATTGATTTGGCTTCTTTTCCAAGTTCTCCTTGAAACTCGTTGAGAGCTTTTTCATATGAGTTTTTCCTATCAGCAACATTCTTTAGAATTGTATGAAATCCAGTGCTTCCAACATCATAGCCAAAAATCTCTGTAGTTATTTCCCCCAGATTTTCTCCAAAAGTTTCAATTTCTGGATGTTCAAATTTTCGATACTTCCCATGTCCCCTAATTTTCCATACGCATCTTCTAGGCACTTCCTGCACAATAACAGGAGAATGGGTTGCAATAATAGCAACTCCATTTCTGTAACTCATTAACTCTGATAATGCCCGAATAAAAGCTGATACAAGCGGTGGATGTAAATGCTCTTCTGGTTCATCCATGATTACAAGTGTTTTTTCTTCTACAAAATTAACCAAATTTACAACCGTTAACAAAATAATTTTATGTCCTGAACTCAACTTTGAAAACTGATTATTAATAATTTCGCGAAAGAAATTCTTTTCAATATTATTTTTTTCTTCTATTGACTTTTCTGTTGCAAGTATCATTTTCTCTAACTTACTTTTTTCTTGAGATATCCAAGATCCTATATCTAATTCTTTAAACGTCGAATCTGTTTCTAGGATTTTAACAGAGCGTTTCCATAATTCATTTTTGGTAATGCTTTTAATCACATTCCAGTAGCTTTCAAAAAACATATCTGGCAATTGATCATATTTTACATTTCGCTTCCGAGTATCATTTTCATAACGTACATCTATCAATCCAATATACTTATAAAATATCATTTTGTCAAAGACATCAACTTCAGTAATGGGATCATCAAACATACTAAAAGAAATATTAACAATATTTGAAAAGTTTCCTCCCCAGCCAGTAATGAATTCTCCATATGTATGCAAATCATTATTACATAATAAAGTTTTAAGCATTTTTTTTATAATTGTAGTTTTCCCTATTCCATTTTTTCCTATAAGGACATAAATATTACTTGGTGGGGTATTATTCTCTCCCTCCACATAAAAATCTAGCTCTAAATTTTCGCCAGTAGTAATGTCTTTATCAGGCAAAATGTATTTAAAATCATAATCTGTCAGGACAGCGCCACCATCCGCAATTCTATGAAACTGTTCTTTGACTGCATAATATGAAAAGTCTCTCATAAGAGAACGCTGAGTAACGCGTTCCTCGCGAACAGTCTCCAATAACTTCAAATCATACGCTATATCATGCAATGCTATTAGAATTTCTACACGTGGAATTCCTTCTCTTTTAAGATTTTTATAATATTCCAAACTTACACCAAGTGAAAAATAATCTGTAGGTAATGTTTCAAATTCGTCTGGAATATCTGGGCGATCTTCTGTTTGTCCAATTCTACCAATTCGTACTCCACCAATATGTTGATTTTTATAATACATTTGGTACATAGTTCGATATTCAAAATAATCATTCCAATTATCATTTGTCAAATAAACGATTTCTGAATTGGTCATCACACAATTTCTACTTACAATGTTAAACTTCATATGTGTTCTTTATTCACTCCCCACTATTATTTTGTAATAAATTCTAACTAATTTTCTTCTACTCGCAGAATTTTCTGATATTTCGCCAAACCATGTCAAATAAATAAAGTGGCGAGATGCTCACTGTAACATCCCGCCAGGCTCCTACTCTGTAAAATATAATTTGTTTGCTTAGATCATGTTTAATCTTTTATACTGATAGCAATTCAGCATTTTTATAGTATCTTCAATCTGTTTTTCATCCATTCCTGCAACATCAGCAATCTGAGCGATTGTATAGCCTTTATCGCACATTTTCATAATCATTTCTCGTTTACCAATTTCAATTCCAGCTTCTTTAATTTTCTGACTCAAATTACATATGGCACTCACATCCTCTCTGAAATCTTTTTCAATCGGAATCTTATATTCATTTTCTATAATATCCAGTTTTTCATCTACAGATAGATCTGAGACAACAGAGCTCCCAGTAATTTATGTAACTCATATTTTTCTTCATGAATAGGAATATCTTCCGATAGACCAATCATTACAATATTGATCAAATCAAGTTTTCCCTTCCAGGCATGTAAATTCACAATGCTTTCTTTTACTAGATGAATATGTTTCAGACTATTTTCAGTCATATTCATACAAACCCAAATAGAATAAACGCATTTAATATCGTTATAGCTTGTCCAGGATGCTTTTCTGACCAAGTAACCTTTTCGCACTTTCATCATATTGTGCGTCTTTATCTGTCGTAAGAATTGAATTTTTAATCTCTGTGTTCAACGGTATTCTCCCTTTCTACAGTATATCAAATCTGTTCTTCGACTATATTGTTATTATACTCTAAAGTTGCAACTGTAACAATAATATTTTTCTATTTTAGCGTCCAAAAAGGACCGAACTTTACATAAATAAATGTAAAATCCGGCCCACTTCTCATGTTCTTATAACCAAACTGTACTCAAGATCTGGTGTTAAAAAATTTTTTCTAGGTTGTTTTACTGCACTGAACACTACACTGTTTTTGAGAATAAACCATGCTATTTACTACTATTTTGTGCCACTCTTAAAAGTCTCCGAGTAATCAAAAAATACCGCAAAATCAAGTGTTTTTAATCTTTTCCATCAATTATACAAAACACCGGTCAAGTATGGGCGACATGTTCATTCTTTTGCCAGAACCCCTTGATTTATCTACATTTGCGCCGCTTTTGGAAGTGTTACTGCACGGTTTCTGCACGGTATTTTCATTTTTTGTTTCATTTGTATTCATCTTATTCTTCTCTTACTATCATCATAAAATATCGTAGTTTTATTAAGTGTTTTGTAAATGCGGATTCGGTGTGCATGAAAATCAATGTCTTCCCACATAAGAGCTGCCAGTTCTCCAATACGCATCCCAGTGTTTAAAATAATATAAAACACCTCATAATATCTGGTTTTCATCCTTTCCCGACCAGATCACAAGTACATCAGAATATTAACACGTTCCAGAAAAATATTCAAGTCTCCTGTTTTTCCAACCATTTCTCAAATTTTTTCTTATGAACAAGGGTTCTTCGCCCAATCCGAACGGTAAAATCATTTTCTGCCATTAAAGTTCGCACTATCCTTTCAGACAATCCGGTAAGTCCGCAAGTTTCTTTTACTGAAAGAAGAAGTTTCTCATTTTCTTCTCGTCCGCCTCTACTTTTCAACATAACTGTTCTCCTTTCGAAATTGTGTTCTGTTTATATGGTTTTTTCAGACTCTCGTTGTGCTAATAGTTTTTCCATAGCTTCCTGTCTTGTGATTTTTTCCCGCTTTGCTTTTATCGCAACATATTCCTGTGCAAGATTATACGCAGTGCAGCAGGCATTGTAGCTTTTATAGATTTCTCTGCGAAATTCAAATTGTTTTTCCAGCTTTTTCTCATAGCAATATACGACAGCTTCTTCAAACATACAGGATGTTTTCTTCATATGATTTTGAACCGACTTTTTGGTTATTCCCAAACCTTTATAACAGCGTTCTTTTGATTCATATTTCTTTCCCAGAACATTAACAGGCTGTGGTTCAAGCATTTTGCCTTTGACAGGAACTTGCTTTTGAGCCTTTTGCAGCTTCTTTTCTTGTTTTCTTTTATAATATCTGACAGCGTCTTGGACAGAAACGCCTTCCTGCAGCATCTTATTGCATACCCAGCGATATGAAACTTTCTGGTCCTCGCAGCACTCACGGAAATCTGTATAGATTCGATCTCCTATTTGAGGAACTTCTTTTACAGACACCACTTGTCTGTCTGCGTAGTAGGTTGCCGCTTCCGTTGTTTCTCTCTCAGTTCACAATATACCGAAAGCTATGATTTTCCATATATCTGTAGATATTATTTATTGAAAAATGCCGTAATTCTGCAACAGCGCAATAATAGAAAAAAACTCCACTCGGTATATGAGTAGAGCTTTTTTATATATTCATTCATACTTAAAAGTCAGTTAATTGTTAATGTTCCATTAGCGGCACATTTTATTGAAAAAGTGCCACCCATTCCTTTTCCTGTTTTCACATGCGTACAATAAAAATATCCCAGTACAGTATTACCTGCTTTTTCAGCTCTATTTGTAATTACATTGTATACATTTGGAACAAATACTTTGCATTCGGTAGTTGCATCTGTGCACTGTGCACTTTTTCCATTGTATTTAAACGTACCCTTTAAAATATAACGTACAAATACAGTATTAGATTTTTTATTTATAATTCTATATGTTCTTGTTCCAGTTTTAGTTTTCCATGAAGATCTTGCAAATGAAGGAATACTTTTTTCATAAGTTGTAATTTCAATCATTGTGTCTTCATCCAGATCATAACATTCTTTTTGAAGCAATGTTGCATTTTCCATATCCTCATATGGAGCAACTTCTCCATCTGCTTTAACAGTTGTCATACTAACCAAAGATATAATTGTTGCAAGCAATACACACAATACATTCTTAATTCTTTTTACTTTTCTCATCGTAAATATCTCCTTTTCTTTTTTTATGTAAATTAGGTAATTACTTATTTCCTCCCTTCTTGTTGCTCTCATTTTTCTAATTCAATTTTGTAAATCTACTGTAAATTCATTTCCTACAGGAACAGCTAATTCTTCTGGTGACTGATTTTCATTGTATTCTTTTCCTATTTCCTCTGCATAAAAATCGCCATAATCTTCTTTTTTATATAAAATATTACTTTCTTCATTCTCTGTGTACTGATATAACTGTAGTGTCAATTTTTTTGCATTCCTCGCACTTCCAGGCTCTGCTAATTCAAATATCAGTTCTGGATTTCGGTAAGAAATGAGATTAAATGAAATTTCATTTCCCACATCATCTTTTCCACGAATCCATAGTTCAGTATTTTCATTCATATCTGGAAGTGTTCCATAAAGAGTACAGCTGAAGAGATTGTATTTTGCTTTTGAAATAGTTACAGTTTGCTTTTCGTCCAATTGTATAAATTGGTCAATGAATACTTCTTTTGTATCTCTTTCAAGTATTTTTGGATCAGCAGTAAAAGAAAAATTATATTTATCTTTTATGTAAAGCTGGTCCCCTTTTGTATTAAAATTACCGATTGTAATTTCAAAATTTTGTTTAGCTGAAGATGCCTTTAGAGAAAATCTTGCTACATAATCTTTTGATTTGGAGTCGGTATTATTATAATTAGAATATTGTCTTTCCAATTCTAATTTGACTCCATCAACACTGGCTTCAATGCTGCTCATAGATACGTCATTATTTCCATTTTCATCTGTCATGGAATATGCTATCCATAAATTCTCATCATCCACTGCTACTTCTTCTAAAGAAACCTTAACTCCATTCTTTGTGATTTTATTTTGAATCTGTTTTATATATTCTCCAGTATCTTCAGAGATTCCCAGAATCTGTCCAATTAGAGAAGTCATTTTCTCCCAGGCTGCTTTTACTTCATTCTGATGTGTCAGTCCCAATCCGACAATCATTACGATTACTGCACATGCAATTACTTTTTTTAATGGCATCTTAAATGTTTTTATTTTATTTTCTTTCCATGGTTTTGAAGCCTGGTATATATAATTATCATTAATGTCTGCAAATGTTGTTAAAAAATCCCAGCCTTTATTATTCTGCATACCCAGCCTCCGTCAATAAATAATAAAGTTTCTTTCTACTACGGGCTAAAATTGACTTAATCCTGCTTTCCCCACAGTTGTGTCTATCCGCTATCCTTTTGATAGAATCCATGTACCAGTATCGCCTTACAAAAATATCCCGGTCACGTTCTGAAAGTGTACCTAAAAAAGCATCAAAAATATCTATGATTTCTTTTTTTCTTAAATACGTTTCAATATCCGAGGCAATTATGTTCCCTATTTTTTCAACTTCACCAGCTATGTCCTCCATATGAGAATCCGTCCGCTTCTGCGCATTCTTCTTACGGTATCGATCAATTGCGGTATTCCTTGTTATTTTAGATACAAAAGAAGCTAAAATGGATGGTCTTTTGGGTGGGATGCTGTTCCAAGTAAAAAACCAGGTATCATTTACGCATTCTTCAGAATCTTCCCGGTTATATAAAATATTATGGGCAACGGAATAACACATGTTTTCATACTTATTTTTTGTTTCAGCAATGGCATTTTCATCTCTTGCAAAATATAAATTTATGATCTGTACATCATCCATTTTTTTAATTTTCTCCTTCTACTTTATATGACGTTTTTATTATAATTGGTCGCATAAAAAATAGAAATAATTTATTATTTTTTTGTCAGCAGAAAAAGAAAACATATCATGCTTTCTTTTCCTGCCCGTTTTTTTATTGCTCCAGTACTTCTGTTACATAACTTCCCTGTTCATCAACAGCAATTACTTTTTCCGGTCCATCTTCCGTCTGAATAATCTGTCCAACATACACTTGATCCTGAGGACCGTCATAATTCAGATCTGGATTTTCTATTGATTCCCATGGATAAATTACTTTTTCACCTTTTTCATTGAAAAATTCATGTAACTCAATACCAGAACTGGCAGCTACGGAAACAGTTCCAATCAGCATACTGGCAATTACACTTATCCATATTTTTTTTCGTTTCATTTTGATATTCCCCCAAATTACTATTTTTTCGTGTATCCACATATTTTACAGGTCTTTTTTAATGCAGGATAAGAATGCTTGCTACAATAAGACCATGGGCTGTACGTTTTTATTCCTATACGATTACATTTTTTACATTTGTTTGATATGATCAATCGTTCTTTATAACATATTCCCGCTGTTCCCACAGTCTGAAAATCTGTTTTTTTACCGCGTGCTTCCAAATATCTCGCTGGATGTTCACAAGGAGTATTCGTTGCGTACGTTCTGATATCATTAATTGGCTCTGTTACAAAAGAACCATCTTCATAAACTCTAATTACTCTTTCCAAAGAACCATTTTCTGGCATATAAACATCCACACCGGATAAAGATTCCTGCGTTTCATTTTTAGAAGCTATAACTGTCGTACCCATTCCAATTACATTTCCCATAAGTGTAACACCTGTCATTAATACTACCATCCATTTTTTTAATCCATTCATAACCTTCCAACTCCTTTTCTTTTTGGCATTTTAAATACTCAGTGTTGCTATCCCCCTTCCTGCATTATTTCATTTTTGTTTCTTACTATATATCACGCAAAAATTTGTTTTCCGTCGCATAAAGGAATTAATATTATTCATCTATTACATCTGATTCATTTCGCACTAATCAAAATCCAATATTTCAATATCTTTTATGTTTTCTTCCGTCATTTCTTCTTCCTCCTGCGGCAGTTCACACCATACCACCAGCCTTTTGGACGAATCAGCACCACAGGTAGACAATAGAAGCTGTGACGTTTCCACTGGCTCTCCCAGCCAGAAAGTATCACTATCCGCTTTTACATATCCACATTTCGTTACCGTATATACCAGTTCTCTATTATCTGGAAGATATAAATATACCTGATTATGTTCTTTTAAATATGATTCCTCTTGAAAGCGGTGCAGTCCTTGGAACATACTGCCATCTTTCATATTGTGTCCGTACAGGATGCTCTTCCGGTTGGAAAAATCAGCTTCATTATCCATATCCAGAAAAATGCTTCCTGCTGCATGCTCCGTCTTTTGAAACGTGTGCTTTAAATAGTAGGCATTGTCTTTTCCTTGTACCACCGGATAATCGATTTTTGTATCCGGAATCCGAATCCAGGCAATGATGTCCGAATTAATTTTCTTTAAGGCTTGAAAATCAACGGTCGTCTTATTTGCCGGTGTCGGAGCTTGCACCTCACTTTCATTCTCTTTTCTTTCTTCCTCTTTTACATATTCCCGTAGGGTCTCGTATTCTTGTTCGCCCTCCCGGTACATAAAAAAGGTACTGACTGCCATGCAGATTCCAAATCCTAACAAAAAAAGACTGACCGATGCAATCAGAATCTCTTTAATCTGCTTCATAACATCCTCCGTTTCTTATTTTTCTGCAAGAAAAAAGGACCGCCACCGAAGTGACAGCCCAGTTTTTCTCAATCGTGATTTTTCCGTTTGGTATACCAGATGATTCCAGCAATTCCTCCTACTGACAGGAGCAGTAAGAAGAACGGCAGCCAGATATTGGTATCATCCTCAGTCTTTGGACTGTTGGAATAGCCGCCTGTTGGAATCCGTTCATTGGTAAGCTCTTTGGTAATCTCAATCTCCTTGGTGTTTCCATCCTCATACGCAAAGATTACGGATTCCTCTTTTTCGCTTCTTACATAGCCTTCCGGTGCCTTGGTCTCTACCAAAACATACTTTGCGATCAAAGTCTCTGCAATCTGATCATTCAGTTTTTGTCTGCCAGCAAGGTCTCCCACCATTCGTTGTGCATAAAAATCCATGGGCAGATGAAGCATATGCCACATAAATGAGGCATTTGATACAATAGCAAGCTTTCCTTTAATTCTGTAAAGATATATCTCATTAAGAAAACCAACAATCATTCGGAATATAGCAGTGAAAAGCATTGCCACCAGAAGCATTTCAAGCCAATGCATATTATGTCCGGGCAAAATCTGATCCGTAAATATTCTGGCAAACACGGGAGTAACCAAGCCTACAAAAGCAACAAGGGCTGCCGTAATCATTACAAAAATCACAGAAGCCGTTGTATTGGCCAGTCTATCCTTCAAAAACTTAAATACACTTTCCGGCTTTCCACCCTTCTCAAAGTTTTCTCCTGGTGTGAACTCAATACATACTCCTGTAAAAGAATGATCAAATTCTTCCATTGTTACCTTGATTGTTCCACGTGCAGGATCATTAATTACAGCTGCATTTTTGGTAAAACTGCATAACACAACAAAATGATTAAAGTTCCAATGAATAATTGCAGGATAAGTAACATTCTCTTTTACTTCGTCTACCCCATATCGATGCGCTTTTACCTCCAGCCCATAACTTCTTCCAGCTTTTGCAATACTGGAAGCTTTGCTTCCATCTCTTGATACTCCACAATCACTACGAACTTGTTCAAGCGGTAACCACTTGCCATGATACGCAAGAATCATAGCAAGACTTGCTGCACCACATTCCAGGGCTTCCATCTGCATAATAACCGGAACTGTAATTCTTTTTTTTCTCTTTTTCATAGCACGCTCCTAATCCAAAATAAATTGAATTGGTTTCATTTCGGCTGTTGTAATGATAACTGTTGCCAGCATATTTGGGGTAATGTCTTCTTCAGCTATAACCCGAACTTCATAAGAATAGTTTCCATCAAGCACATTATCCGCAAACCAGTCTTCTGATATTTCAGCACGAATTTCTTCCTGTGAATAAGGATTCTGACTCACTGCTTCCACTTTGCCACTGATGTTTCTTCCATCAGGCAGTGTAATATTTGCCTTACATCCTATCAGGTTTGTGTTGGCATTTTCTACACATTCATAGCAGTTAATCACATTACCTCCAACAGTAACTCCTTTCACTGTCATCGTCTGTGGAAGACTTCCTACAACGCTCCATACAATCACAGATATTACTGCCACCAGAAGTGCCGCCATAATTAACCAAACCTTCGGATGAGACACCTTAATATATGCATCTAATTGTTCCGGAGATTCAACACGATCAAGACTTTCCCTTCTAAATATATTCTGTTTATCCACTTTTCCATCCTCCAGTATGCAATTTGTTTATCATATCATCTGACTGATGCTGTATTTTTATCATTTGTTTATTGTATCTGGTCTCTGACGCTTTGCATCAAAGATCTCTAGATAAAAATAATTTTTTCTTCATATAATGTGACAAATTCTCTTCTGATGTTTATAAACAGATAGGAAGCATTCGAATTCTTACAGGAAAGGAGAACTATTATGAGCGAAATCAAACAGAACATTACAAACGAATTATCTGAAGAAGAATTAGAAAATGTTGCCGGTGGTTTTGGCCGTCCTACTATGGATGATCCCAGATATAGGGAGCAGATGAGGATAAACAATATGTTAAAACGAGGCATGAATATGGAGGAAATTCAAAAAGCGTTGAAGTCCTATTCGTAAATAACTATATCAATCCTTCCGGGCAGCCTTAGGGCTGCCCCTGTTTTTCTCTGGTCACCTTATCACTTCCACGATTAGTCAGAGTTCCTGCCAGTACCACCGTTCCTGGCACCAGCACCATGATATATATGATTCCAAGCCCAAATCTGAGGAACTTGCCAAGGCTTCGGCTTATTTCTTCTATTATATATGGGCACCCTGTATTTATCCACCAGTACAAAGGAATTAATGCAAAAATACTGATAAACAACCTTAGCTTTTGCGAAATTCTGTCAAAATCTAATTGTCTTTTTTCCAGTATCCTGCAGATGACAAAGGATGCAATAAATCCGACTCCTTCATATGCATCTCCCCGCATTTTAGCAGGATCAACCAGAAGTGATCCATCCGGCAGATAATCAAGTGGATATGGTTTGTATTCATAGTACAGCACAGCAGCAATACAGATCAAAAGCCCTGCCACAAGAATCATGAGGTCTCTTTTTTTTTCTTTTTCACTCCACAATTCCAACCACCCGGTCAGATACATCATAACTGCTGTTGATATAAATCCCACCAGAACATCCTGCGGAGTATGTACTCCCAGATAATTTCGTGAAAACATAGTCAGGAATACCAGCACAAACAACAGACCTGCAACGACACTGTGCTTTTTTTCCATGAACCAAAGTCCACTTCCACCGAACATAGCCGTTGCCCGCGTTGTATGCCCACTTGGAAATGAATATCCGGTAGCTGCTGTTTTAGAATCACCATAGGGTAAAATCCGTGTATCCCGTATCCATGGGCGATAGACACA
Organism: Ruminococcus sp. RTP21484sp1_RTP21281st1_A8_RTP21281_210402; assembly: GCF_040914025.1. Taxonomy (NCBI): domain Bacteria; kingdom Bacillati; phylum Bacillota; class Clostridia; order Eubacteriales; family Oscillospiraceae; genus Ruminococcus; species Ruminococcus sp. RTP21484sp1_RTP21281st1_A8_RTP21281_210402. The sequence continues at coordinate 21,573 of NZ_JBCPGE010000028.1, read as the reverse complement.
GAAAGTAAGCTTTAAAAATCCGTTGATAAACAGACCGCCCCCAAGTCCTGCCAGGATTTTTCGTCCCGCCTTCCGGTCAAATGCCCAGTAAATCATACACATCATTGCAATAGGTAAAAATCCTGCGGACAGCTTTGTTACTGCATTCATAAGCGGTGTCAGAATACTGCCAACCGTTTCGCGAAATTGTTGCAGGTACAATAAATACTCAATATCCATAGCTTTCCTCTTTCTGCTGTTCTTTCAGGCGAAAATAAAGCTGTGACTGTGTTAAATACTGATATGGTCCGGCAAAGAATATATTAACCAACCCGAATGTTATAATCCCCAGAAGGCTCCATCCTATAAAAGACAGATCTAATACAAATGCAGCCCACTTATTTCCCTTCATCATCTGACGGCTCTTTTCAAAAGCTTCTTTTCGATTCATCTGTGGATTCTCTGCCAACAAAAACGGAATCATCATATACTCATACTGTTTTATAATTCCCGGAATTATAAACAAAAGACTCCATAAGCTTACAAACAATGTCCGCAAAAACATAATCCAGCCAACATTCTTTCCATCTCTCCTGTTGATCACCGACCAGATACATCTCGTCTCCGCTGTTCCGTATTCACATTGAATAAACAGCTTTTTACATCCCACCTCCAGAGGATTCCAAATCAAAATCGTCATAATAAAGTTAACAAGCAACGCAACTGCCACAATTCCAAGTGCAATTCCTAAAACAAGGCCAAAATCATCAGTTTCTACTGCGCCTATCACTTCATCAAAACTTCCGGAAGAAGACCTTTCTACTACCGAGACCACTCCTGAACCTCCAATCAGGGATAATATAACTCCTGCCAGAACTGCTTTCCAATAATTTATCTTTAAAAGCTGTTTGGCACACTCTTTCAATTCTCTCCTTGTCCACATATACAATTCCCTCCTCTTCAAACTACCCATATGCAAATATCTCATATCTGAAATATGTCATCCGGCTTTCATAATCTATTACAATGCATTATCCCCAGTCAGTTCAGGCAGAGTCTCTGTAGCCTGAACGCCTATTCCCCCTGTTTTTCCATAATCATTCGCAACTTCTCCAGAGCACGTTTCTGTATCATCCTTACATTTCCCGGTGATAAATTCATCTGCCTGCCAAGCTCTGTGGAACTTTTCTGATAATAAAATCTTCCCAGAAGAATTTCCCGTTCTCTGTCAGAAAGCTGCTCCAGACTTTTTCTTAATGTCTCTTCTCTCATAATCTTTGCCACAATCTCTTCCGGCATTTTTTCCCGGGGAATTGTCTGCTGCTTCAGGATTTCCAGAGAATAATGAGTCTTTTTATCCCTATAATAGTTTTTCAGGCGGTTTGCTGTGATTGCATACAACCAGGTAGCTATACTACCTTTTTCTTCATCATAACTGTCCATATTTCTGTAAAAAGACAGAAATACATCTCCAGTCAGTTCTTCCGCTTCATACAGATCAGGAACTCTTTTATGTATAAATGTCAAAATTTTCAGATAATATTCCTGATAAATACGCTCAAACTCCTCATACTTCATCCTCCGCCTCTTCATAAGACTCAATCTCTGCATAGAGATGTGTGTCTTCTTTCACATCTTCCTCTGGCTCGTACAGTTCTTTACACTCCTTATCTGTATACATAATGTAATAAGAATTATCGTCATGAAGCATGATCCATACATGATTATCTGCTGGAACCGTGATTGTATAATCCTTTTCCTGCTCTGTACCAGGAGCTGCAGTAACTGTCACATTACGTACATCACCTTCTGCTTTTTCTGCTTCTTCGTACTTTTCACAGAGATCTGCTACATCCTCAGGCCTGTCCACGCCGTAGGAGAATTCCATCTTCGAAGCTTCTTCCGAAGTGCCGTCCCTATGATTCAGAATCTGAGTATGTTTCAGTGGTCTGTAATCATCCGAAGCAACCACATATTCCATAGAAATCCAGTCTCCCTCTGTGTAGGATTCTCCATCTCCCTGAGAATTCAATGTGCTCTGCGTAAGTTCTTCAGGTACCTTTGTCTGTATAATGATCGTATCACCATCTTCCTTCAGATCCGTCACTTCTTCCTCTATGGTTTCATCTGTGTAAAAGCTTATAAGATCATCTGCATTTCCATCTGCTTCATCAATATACAGACAGGAGAGATACTCATCTCCTTCTTTTCCGTATTTTAATTCGCCATCTTTATAGAGCATCTGGGTAGTACCATACATATCTACATACATCACTTCAGAATCTTCATAGTCATATACCTTTGTATTCTGCAGTATATATTCACAGGTAGCTTCATAGCTTTTATGATTGCTTACAAGACTGTCTGTTTCTCCTGCTTTCATCATCTGTTCCAGTGCATTGTCTTTTGTCAGTTCAGGTAACGTATCCGATGCCTGGACACTCACACATTCTGCTCCCAGAGTTCCCATAATCAGTGCCGTCACAATAATCATTCTTTTCTTCATTTTTTAGTCTCCTTTTCTTATATTTTTTCCTTTACGATGCCAGTAAAAGCAAACTTTCGGGCATATATACCGTATCAAAAGCTCTCCTCATTTTGACAGTTTTCTGCATCTATATTATTTATGTTATTTGAATTTGACTTCCTTGTCTATATTTTTGCGTGAATAGTCAAAATATGGTGTGAAAAGACCTTCATATGATTTGATTTTGCCCTCTGCCAATGGTATACTTATTTTTAATAGGTAACCTGGCCATTATCTATCTTTATGACAGGAGGGTTTTATGATAGCATTGCGTTATTTCTGCGGATTTTCTCTTCAGATTTTTCCTTATGCATTTTTCTGTTTGTATCCATTCCGGGATCGTTTCCGCCTAAGCACAAAAAAGACAATGCTTATGGCACTGTCCATTTTTATTGTAATGGTCATTCCGTTTTCTCTTATCGCACAGTTCAACATCGGCGGTGATTACAAAGAGCTGATCTGGAATGTTATTTTTTATATTGCCCTGCTACTGTTCGGAGTGTTGTATTGTTTTATCATCCAGGCAAAAATAGCAGAAAAACTATTTGTATTTTTTGTTGTAATGAGCTACGGATTCTTTGTTACAAGCACCGTTACCTTTTTGCACCGTACTTTCCGGTTTCCATCCGATTATTTTATGTATCCGCCCTTTGCACTGGCTCTCACACTTATCATAAATCTGGTTCTTGCGAAACCATTTCTCATGCTGATGGAGCGAATCCGTACTATGATCAATGCAGATCTGGAATCACGTATCTGGAAGATTCTCTGCTCCCTCCCTGCTTTGTTTATTCTGATTGCCAGCATTGCACAGTTCTCAAGCATAATAAATCTTTCCAATAATATAGTTGTCCATGTTATGTTTGTACTGTTTGCAGTATTTGCTTTCGTGGTGTATGCCGTATTCTTCAGTGTCATGGGATACATCCGCAGCAAACAGGAAGAACAGCGGATTTCCGAGCGCATGCTGGAAAACTACCGGAATCAGGCAGAAAACAATGAACATATCCTGGAAATACACCATGAGATCCGGCATCATATGAATGCCCTGTCCTCCTATCTTAAACAGGAGGACTATGCAGGTGCCAGACAGTATATACAGAAATTTACTGAAGAAGCCGAACAGCTTCCTTTTGTCACCTACACAGCCAATGCTCTGGTCAATTCCATCCTTTCAGAATTCGCAGAACGTGCCAGCCGTTATAAAGCCATAGTGGAGTACAGTATTATCATTGGCAGAAGACTCAACATGGAAGACATTGATTTGTGCCGGATGTTGACAAATATATTGGAAAATGCAGTAGAAGGGTGTCAGAAGGTTTCTGAAGGACAGCGGGTCATCCGACTGAATCTCCATTCAAAGGGAAATTTTCTGTTTATTAAATGTGAAAACTCCTGCAATGAGGATAACTTGAGAATCACGAATGGAAAATATAAATCCAGTAAAAAGAACAGTGACAGGCACGGTTACGGTCTTAAGATCATCAATGGTATCGCCGAAAAATACAATGGTATACTGAACGTACAGGTACGTGGTGGCTTTTTTGCTGTAACAACAACGCTTTGTCTTGACGAAAATAACGAATAATAGGAGGCTTTCACTATGTACCATATTGTCATCTGTGATGATGAACCGATTTTTTTAACGCAGATATCAGAAATGATCATCGATATTTTAGCATCCATGGGAGAATCCTGCGAGATTCGAAAATATACTTCTATTTCAGAATTAAAAAATACATTGCAGAATACTCCCAAAAGCTGTGACATTCTGATTCTTGATATTATGCTGGGTGAAAACAATGGGATCAGCTTTGCAGAATGTCTCCGTGACACTGAAAACCAAATTCCCGTTATCTTCATTTCCAGCAGTGAGAAATTTGTATTCGATGCATATTCTGCTGAACCTGTAGGTTATATCCTCAAGCCGGTCAGCCGTCAAAAACTTGCAGAAGCACTAACCCGTGCAATCCGACATCTGATCCCGAAATCCATTATAATCGACACTCCGTCCAGAACTGTATCCTTTCATATCAGGGATATTACCTATATTGAAATAATCAATAAAGAACTGCAGATTCACCTTCAGGACGGTACTGTCACGAAGATATATAAATCCCTTTCTGCAGTCCGTGAAACTCTGCCGAAAGATATCTTCGTGCAATGTCACAGATGCTACATTGTTTCTCTGTATGCTGTCCGTTCAATCAGACGCTTTGAAATCACACTGAATAATCAGGAAATAATCCCGGTCAGCAAATACAGCTACCGGAATGTCCAGGAACAATTACAACAATACGCTGCAAAATGGTTTTAATTTCTCCAAACAGCAGAAAACGGCGGTTTTATCGACCGCCGAATTCTCATTGATATTTTGCAACAAGCTCTCCGGCATTTGCTTTCACATCATCGGAAACAAGCCCCGGGAATTCCTCTTCCAGTTCATTCAGGATATTCATAATATCTTCTTTTTCCTGATCGGTGCTGATAACAACCTCGCAATAGTTGATCTTCTCCATACCTGCCACTGAGGTTTCCAGCTGCATAATATAATCCACATGCGGATTCCCATATAATCGGATCAGATCCTCCTGCGACCTTGCTTTCATCTTAAAGTTCAATGCATATTTCAGGTTCCGTTTCATACTGTAATTTTTGTCAGTTCCGAGTATACTGTCCACAAAAATAGATAGTGGATTTCTTCCCTCCATGGCAGCCGTTGTTGTTGTCATTCCGGACCATCTTGGATTAATTTCGATAATATACCATTCTCCTGCCCGGTAAACCAGATCGACCTGCACCGTTCCTTCAAATTTCAAACTCTGTGCCATATTAAGCAGTTCTTCCTGTACCTTTTCAAAATGATAGGAAGGATCCGTCACCGGACCAAATTTTACAGAGCTTAACGGATCTGTAATGCCCTCTTTTGTTACAGAAAAGGCGATCGGCGGAAGGACACTGTAACGTCCCTCTACACCATGAATTTCCGTTCCGAACTGTTCTCCCTGAATCAGTTCTTCCACCATTATATCTGAATTGTTCCGATCGGAATTAAGAAAGCTCTCTACTTCCTCATAGGAGTTCATGATTTCCACTCCGATTGACCCTGCACCTAATGTATCCTTCACAATGACCGGAAAGTTTATTTCCTTAATCCGATAAAAAACATATTCCTTATATACATTTACACTGACACCCGGATTCTTCTTCTCCGCAAGAAACAGCTCATGGTGAATATAGATTCCCTTTGCCGCTTTGACAAAGCTGCGGAACATGATATTACTACGCCACTTATCAAATGCTGCCACTGACACCAGCGTATTATTGGCAATGGTTGCAATTCCTCTTTTCTGTAATTCCTCAGCAATGAGAGCGGTCTTGATCGGTACCCAGTCAAAGGGAACGGCTCCCGATGCAATTGCTACAGCAATATCCGGTCTCTGCTGTGCAATCAGCTCTGCCGTATCCTCCGCACTCATTCCACTCTCCAAAAGCACGTATTTCACCTTCTCAGGTTTTTTGCAGATTTCCCCATCTGCCACGTCAAAAATGTAAGAACCATTCAGGGGTCCTGCTACAACAAATTCGCAGTCCGGATAAAGCCGGTCCATTTCATCCCAGGTATCTGCCCGGAACGGCTGGTAGGTTGTTTTTGTTGATGAATTGGAATGTGCTGATGTTGACGCACTATAAAATACAATACGCATAATCTCTTCCTCCGCCTATTTTCTATGATTCAAACTGTGCCTGATATAATCTGGCATAGGCTCCGTTTTGTGCTAATAGCTCTTTGTGGCTGCCCTGCTCCACGATATGCCCGTTCTCCATAACCAGGATTACGTCTGCATTGCGAATTGTGGACAGACGGTGGGCAATGACAAAGCTTGTCCGTCCCTCCCGCAGCTTATCAAGTGCCTGATCAATCATGGCTTCGGTTCTGGTATCTACAGAACTTGTTGCCTCATCCAAAATGAGAATATTCGGTTTCACAAGAAATGCCCTGCAGATCGTCAACAACTGCTTTTCTCCGGCAGAAAGGCTTGACATTTCATTGGAAATTACAGTCTGATAACCATCAGGCAGTGTACTTACAAACTGATCCACGAAGGTCTCCCGGCATGCATTCCGGAATTCTTCTTCCGTGATTTCCCGTTTCAAACCATATTTCAGATTGTCTCCGATCGTTCCTTTATACACCCAGGTGTCCTGCAGAACCATTGCAATGTTCTCCCGCAGGCATGCTCTTGTAAGGTCGTGAATTTCTACTTTGTCATCAAAAATAATTTCTCCAATGTTTACTTCATAAAATCGTTCAATCAGATTTACAAGTGTTGTCTTGCCGGCACCAGTTCCTCCAACAATAGCGACCATCTGGCCCGGTTCTACAACAAGGTTCATATGTTCAATCAGCTTCCTCTCAGGTACATAAGAAAAGCTCACATCCCGGAAATCGATCTTTCCCTGCAACCGGTAGCTCTCTCTGGCTTCCGGTTTTTCTTCAGCCTGATCTTCACTATCTAACAGCTCATAGATCCGGTCAAGAGACGCTATTCCGGACTGCAGTGAAGAATACGCCTGGGACAGCTTGGAAAAGGGTGTCTGAAACTGTCTGGTATACTGAATAAATGCCTGCACATCTCCGACCGTCATCTGTCCGGATATTACCCGTAAAGCACCTCCCAATGCCACAATCACATAATTCAGATTCGTAAAGAACCGGGACAATGGTTGAATCAGGTTCGATACGGCCATAGCTTTGAAGGAAGATTCATACAGCAGACGATTCTGCTTCCTGAAAGCTTCCACGAACTTCTCTTCCTGACCATAAAGCTTCACAATATTGTGTCCGTTCACACTCTCTTCCACATTACTGTTAATCATTCCGGTATAATACCACTGCTTCTGATATTCCTTACGCACAAACCTGGAAATCAGGGTCACAATCCAGCCCGAGACCGGAATAATGATCACAGTGATCAATGCCAGCCTCCAGTTAATTGCAGTCATCATGACAATCATCCCGACCAGCTGGAAAATACTGTAAATCGTATCTGCACCGGAAGAATTCAGAGTCGTGACCACATTATCAATATCATTTGTGGTCCGGCTCATGATATCTCCGTGACTGTTTGTATCAAAATAATTTAATGGCAGCGACCATAGCTTTGTCTCTACCTGACTGCGCAATTCTTTCGCCGTATCAGAGATGATCCGTGTGGAAAACCATGCGGACAGCCATTTCGATACGAACTGGATCAGAAAAATCACACTCGATATCCCTGCCCAGAAGAAAAACCGGTCCCAGTGAATGTTACTGCTTACCGGGTTTGACATATCCTGTACAATGGAATCCGTTGCATACCCCAGATACTGCGGTCCCAGCGCTGTAGCAACCGCTGAAATAATAATACTGAACAGCATAAGAGCGGTCAGCATCTTATTTTTAAAGAAGAAGAGCTTTAACAGCCGCTTGAAAGACCCCTTTTGTATGGTCTTTTTCTGCTTTGTACTCATGATGCCACCTCCTTATCTGTGGGCTGGGAAGCCACAATTTCCTGATAAGTCCGGCTGCTTTGCATGAGTTCTTCATGTGTTCCAACCGCTTCAATACGTCCCTGATTCATCACAAGGATCTGGTCAGCATCCTTAATGGTACTGATTCTCTGTGCAACAATAATCACAGCCGCATTCTGTGTAACCGGCTTCAGTGCTCTTCGCAGCTCCTGGTCTGTCCGGTAATCCAGTGCAGAGAACGAATCATCAAACAAATAGATGGAGGGTCTGCGGACAATTGCTCTTGCGATTGCAAGCCGCTGCCGCTGCCCGCCCGAAAAGTTTGTTCCCCCTTCGGAAATCTTCATCTTAAGACCACGTTCGTTTTTCTCCACGAATTCCTTTGCCTGCGCAATCGAAAGAGCCTCCCAGAGTTCTTCCTGTGTTGCATCCGGTTTTCCATCCCGCAGATTGTCCTCCAGCGTCCCCGAAAACAGGAAAGCCTTCTGCGGAACCATGCCGATTGCCTGATCAAGCTCATGCCTTAACAGCTTCCGGACATCCATGCCATCTACGAAGACCGTCCCCTCTGTCACATCTGCAAGACGTGGAATCATATCAAGCAAGGTAGTCTTACCACATCCGGTAGATCCGATAATCGCCGTCGTTTTACCCGGCTGTGCGCAGAAGGAAATGTCCTTCAATACAGGCTCCACCTGCTCATTATCCGGTGCATAGGAATACGTCACATGTTCAAAACATATTTCTCCCCGGAACTGCTCTGGCAAAAAAGCATCCTCTCTGTCCTGAATTTCACTTTCACTGTTTAAAATCTCTTCAATACGTGTAACCGATACCTCGGCTCTTGGCAGCATAATAAAAATCATGGAAGCCATCAGGGTTGCTGTCAGAATAAAGGATATGTAGGTTACGAAGCCGATCACCTGTCCAATCTGTACCTGACCGTTCCCCGCCATACGGCCGCCAAGCCAGATCAGCGAAATATTGGCAAAGCTCATTGTCAGGGTAAAGATTGGCTGCATCAGCCCTGTAATCTTACCGATGCTGGTATTAATCCTTGAAAGATCTCCGTTAATCCGTTCAAAGCGTTCCTTCTCGCCTTGTTCCTTCGTAAAGGCCTTTACCACACGGATACCGGAAATCTGATCCCTGAGTACGGTATTCATCTCATCTATTTTCGTCTGCTGTTCTCTATAATAAGGAAGGATCAGCTTTAAAAATACCACAGAAACCCCAAGCAGCAGAGGTATCGTCACAAGCAATACCACCGAAAGCTTCACGCTTTGGGACAAGGCAAGCACAAGACCTCCGATAAACATCATCGGTGCTGCGATAATCGCGGTAAATAAGAACGTAATAAACTGGATTACCTGCTGTACATCGTTTGTTGCCCTTGTAATCAGCGTAGGAGCTCCCATGCTTCCGATCATCCTGCGTGAAAAATGTATCAGCTTCTCATAAACCTGCTCCCTCAAATCCCGTCCGGTCATCAGTGCCACCTTTGCTCCGAAAATACCAGCCAAGGTTGATAGCAGTAACTGGATAAGAGCTATTCCCAGCATGAGAATTCCCTGATGCATGATATATGCAGCATCCGCATTCGCCACACCATAATCGATCACTCTGGAATTGATTGTTGGCAGATACATGGTTAAAAAGGACTGACCAAGCTGCAGTAAAATGACCAGTATCAAAAGTCCCCTGTATGGGCTTAATACTCTTCGCAAAAATCCGGTCATGCCTGTCCCTCCATAAAATCATCAATAACGGAAGCATATGCATCCATCATCTTACGCCCCGGCATACCCGGAAATGCATTTACCTCTGCCAGCACATACTCTCCATCACCAATCATAAGATCCAGTCCGATAATCGGAAGATCAAATATGGACGCCACCTTTTCACAGAATACCTTTTCTTCTTCGGTAAGAGTCTTCTCCTGTGTAGTTCCACCCACATGTACATTCGAACGGAATTCATCAGGATTCGATGCATGGCGCTCCATCGAAAAATAATATCTGCCATGGAGAACAACAACACGGATGTCTCTTCCTTTGGAAGTAGCAATATATTCCTGTGCCACATAAGCCTGTCCATAGGAAAGAGTTGCAAAGTAATCCTTAAGCTCCTGGCCGTTATGGATCAGTTCTACACCAATCCCGCCAAATCCACTGTCCGGCTTCACAACAAATGGATAACCAAAACGACCAGACAGTGTTTCGGGATCAGAATCTTTGAAAAACACCATCGTATCAGGCACCCGTATTCCATTCTGTGCAAATCTCTGATAAGTTGCAATCTTACTTCTTGCGACCTGAAGCTCACGCAGATTTAAAATAGATGGAATTCCCGCATCCTGAAGCATATTCTCCAGAATAAATCCATCCGTGGATCCAAGTAGTGGCCAGAAATAATCCGGCTTTTCCATTTTTTCGCCCAGACAGGTGATCACAAGTTCCCCGTTCCTGCAAATTTCAATCGTGGAATATTCGCAGAAAAGCACTTCCTTATCTTTACCTATCAGTGCCTGCATCTGCCTTCTTCCATTTGTCTTAACATCTTCCACAGTACTGTCCTGGCTTGCTACTAAAGCTAAAATTTTCATAGGCTTCTCCTTTTATTTTCACAAAGTCCTTCCATTTATTTTACAAGCTCCACCCCGTATTCTGTCTGACTGAAAAAGAATTTCCGCTGCAGTTCATTCCGGATGATGTGCACAGGCTTCAGCTGTGCCGGCGCAATTCCCTTCATTATCATCAGATCACGGTATAAGCTATATGTCTCCGGCTCTAAGATATTTAACTTAGTTGGCGCACAGATTCCTTTTGCCACCTTATCTCCCATGGACGGATTGGCCTTAGCAAGATTCCTCTCCAGAAAAAAACGGATTTCCTTTGCTTTCATCCCCTCCGGAAGGCTTTCGATTTCCATAAAATAAGTATAACGTGGAGGAACATGTTCAACATCCGGATATACTGTAAAATCAATCATGTCAAAGCCAAGCTGCTTTGCTGTATCCTCTGCGGCAGTCCTGAGTGCCACTTCTGTTGTCTTCTCCCCCATAATACTGACTGTCTGATCAATACGTCCGATGAATTCCAGAATCGGCAGATTCTTATATTTTCCTGCAATCTTTACCGCATCACGCATACGATACCGGTAAAAACCGGAAAGATTCGTAACAATCACTTCATATTCTTTACCTGTCTCAAGCTGATCTATCGTTACTATTTTGGAGAAATCATCATCTGCGTCTGTCGGCAGAAATTCATAGAACATACTGTCCGGAACCGGCACGCTCTTCTCATCATTTAACCGGTACGGGACACTGATCATGCCTTCAGATGCATTAATTCCGGTAAAATAACGGGCTATTTTTTCTCCCATATATTTCTCTTTGATCTTATCAGCATAAACCTTAAATCCACCGGAACCGACACCGGTAAGGAACTGTGCATGAGGCCACAGCTTCGGTACAATCGGTTCCTCAAACCCCTGCATGAAAATTCCCCTCAGTTCCTGCGCTCTCTCCGGCATGGGCTGAATTTTCTTTAAGAGACTGGAACGGACTTCCTCTGACATTTTAATACCCAGATCAATCGTTCCCTGTTCAATATCATTAACCAGAAGCTCCCAATGCTGTTCCATATAACGCAATACTTCCAGTAAAAATCCAAGAAAGTTCGCTGCCATATTCGTAAGATCCTGGTCCATCAGTCCGAAACGTGCATGCAGATATCTGGTGTTGGTTTCCGATTCCGGATAAATTGCTTCATCGGGAGATGTAAAACTCATTCCGAGGTAAGGGCGGAATTCACCGATCATTTTTACTGACAAAGCCCCATAAGTAACACCGCTTTTCACGTGCTGGATCTCTGCAATGGATTCCGCAATGGACATATTCCGTCCGTTGATCCAGTCTTCTCCGAGTTCTTTTGCGACCAGACCCATACGGTAGGGACCATTATACTTCTGAAAAACCTGAAAAGCCTCTTCCGTCAACGGTATACGCTTGGGATTTCCAACCGTTCCTGAAGACTTGTTATAATGTACAACCTTACCGGAGGTAATCAGATTCTCCTCCCCATCCTCACTCATTCTTAAAATATAGCCTGCATAATCATCGTATACACTGACCGGAACCTTCTTCTGGTATTCTTCTATGGAATGAATATTCGCAAAGCCATATTTCCTTCCATATTCCGTATCCTTATTTTGTTCCAGAATCCTTAAAAGCAGCTTTTCATTTTCCCCCATGGGATCCTCTGCCATCCGATTCAATGCTTCCACTACCGGTATTCCCAATTTGATCTGTTGCAGATTCCCCTGTCCGGCAGGTGTTAATTTTCTCTCTTCAATTGTCATATTCTTTTCCCCATTTTCATCTGTCTTTTATTGTTCGACTGTCAAAATACTGTCAAATCCGGTTGCTTCAAATACTTCCATAATAATTTCATTGACATGCTTTACAACCATACTTCCCTTTGCTGCATTCATTTTCTTCTGACAGGATAAAAGAACTCTTAATCCGGCACTGGAAAGATACGCAAGATCGGTAAAGTCCAGAACAAGCTCAGTAACTCCATCAAGCTTTTGGAAAATCTCCTTCTCAAATCCCGGTGCTGTTGCAGAGTCCATTCTTCCTTCCAAAGCAACCTCCATTTTCTTTCCCTGTGTTTTAACATCAAATTTCATTGATTTAACCCCCTTGTATTTTATACATATGCGGTAACTATTTTATCTGAATCCGTGCTTTCTTCAGTTCCCTGTTCTTTATCTGAATTTGTGTTTTCTGTATCAGTATTTTTCTCTTGATGATCCTGATCCGTAATATCTGCTTGATCTTCTTTTACAGGTAATTCTGAATCTTGTTCCATCATAAGAATATTGCCTGCATACACGGTTGTTGCTACAATACTTTGACTTAAAGTACTGAACAGCAATACAAAAGATAGCAAACATGCTTTCTCTATTTTTTCTCCTTTCTTCTTTTAACTGTTTTTATATCTATATTATATATATTATTTAAATCTAGTTTCTCTGTCTATATTTTTGCGTGAATAGTCAAAATATAGTGTAAAAAGACATTCATCTGATTTGATTTTGCCGTTTGCAAAGCTCTTCTTTTGATAAAAGATTAACTTCCTGATTTTCTATATTCCGTATTACTGAATTTTGATTTTCACAATTATTAGGCGGCTCATTCTAGTATTGTTCCATACTTTTAAAAGTAAGAAAGCCTGCAATCACTCCGGTTCCCAGAGAAATTAACAGGCTGATCAATAAGGGTTTTTGCTTCATTAAAGAGCTCCCTTTATTTTTAGAATTAATTTATTATATTCTGCTGTCATGGAGACATTCTACTTTTGGCTGCGTTACTGAGAATATTATCTATTGTCTGCTTTATTGGTTTTTCCTGAATCCGTGAAGTTGATTTCCTCACATACTCCTTAAACCCTATAGTTTCATGCTTTTGCAATATTTTTTTCCAATATTGTTATTCACCCACCAGGTGAAAGCAGTCTGTGGTAAAATAGACATAACAAAATCTATGGATTGGAGTCTTTTACCATGAATAACAACCACCGAATCACACTGAACACCAATAAGAACATTATTGTTGAGTTTACAAATGAACGTATTATCCCAGCCAGCGGTCTGGCTGTTGTTGGCGCCCTCCTTGGGAAAAGCGATTTCATCAAAAAACTCAATCGCATGGACGTGACATCCAATCGGTCTCAGCATCAGATTAAAAATGGTGATATTGTACTCACTTACCTTGGAATGCTTTGCATGGGCAAACCTTACTTTGAAGCTTTTTCATTATCAAGCGAAAACTTCGCCGAGAAAGCACGGATGACTGGTTTGAAATGGCAAAGCAGTATTGCCGGAATGTAACCAGTCCCAGAGACGGAAAAACCGTCTATATAGGCAGTGACTGGAAAACCGTTACCAGTAAGCAGTTCAATACAGAGTATACACTCCGTGCCGGATACGAGATTACAGAGCGAACCATTGATAAGTATGGTCAGTTCAACCTTGTTCCCGATATTGAAGTTGAAGCCTGGTGGACAAACCTTGGTGACCCGGATGAGGAAATCATCAGTCTGTATCATGCCCATGGGGAATGTGAGCAGTTTCATAGTGAGGTAAAAACAGACATGGATCTGGAGCGGCTTCCATCCGGAAAGTTCGCGACCAATGCACTGATACTCGAATTAGGGATGATCGCATATAACATTCTCCGTATGATCGGTCAGGGCACAATTGGAGGACGGGCACCCCGTCAGAAGAGGGATGTTAAACGCCGTCGTTTACGCACAGTTATCAGCAACCTGATTATGATGGCAGGACATATAACCATGCATGCACGCCAGTTGATAACCGGCCTCGGAAGAAGCAACATCTGGCGACATATATTTTCTGATATCTGTCAGAAATATGCTGTCACAAACTCATAAGTAACAAAGCAATTTTATAGCAGGCTTATTTCGTGTACCCTTTTTTGCCCAGTGACTGCTTTTGTTCCCGGTGCTGATACAGAAAAAGCCACAGAAGTATGCTCACATCATGAAACAAACTTACCTTTGGAAGATTGGTTCTCTTAAAGAATGAACTTCACGGATTCAGGTTAGTTGCTAAGTCTCTTGGTGTGGTGGTACTGTTACCAATGGACTTAATGGGAGCCGCATAGCCTTCTGGTTCAACAGGAGAATCATCCCAGCCATTTGCAAAGGAATATAAGACCAGTCCCATCTTCCCGAACAGTCGTTCCAGGAAATCTGGATCTGACGTTGCAATTTTCCCAATGGTTTTGATCCCATAACGGTTTAACATCGTTCTGGTAGATCTTCCGACATACAAAAGGTTAGCTGCAGGAAGATTCCAGACGATACTCTGGTAATTTTCTTTATGAAATTGGGTGATCGCATCTGGTTTTTTATAATCGCTTCCAAGCTTAGCAAAAATCTTATTCCACGAAATCCCGATACTGACTGTGATCCCCAATTCCTTTTTTACACGGCTTCTAATCTCATCTGCAATCTTTTTTTCATCCCCTTTTAAGGCGGTACTTCCAGTCACATCCAGCCACGCTTCATCACATCCATAAGGCTCCACCAGATCGGTATACTCTCCATAAATCTCCTGCAGCATGGAAGAAAACTGTAGATAAAGCTCCATTCTGGGCGGAACAACAACCAGATCCGGACAGGCACTTCTTTACCCCCTTTTGCGTAGCAGTATAATTTGCTGTCAGAACAATCCCACGTCTGGATGCCTGATACGCTTTAATCGCAGGCTTGTTCAAAACTCTGGACCAGTACGCAGCGATCTGGTAATGTGCAGACCCACATACAGCCTCCATGTGATATGATTTCTTCTGGTATTCCACACCTTTCCATGATTATTGGCAGACGTCTTGGTATCCAGATTATCAAGCATGCTTCATCTATCTGTTCCTATCAAAATATCGTTTTGCAAGTTATCAAGACGCATTCTTCTTTAATTCAAGGATTTTCTTCCTGATTTCTTCTATAACTAATTTAAACGCCTCATCGTTTTTTCCCGTTGGATCTTCCAGTCCCCAGTTATCGTCAAAAGGCCTGTCAATAAACGGACACCCTACATTGCATCCCATGGAAATCACGATATCAGGAGTTGGAATATCGCGAATCAGTTTGCTGTACTGACCATCTGCTTCCATATCTATTCCATATGACGTTTTCATAATCCGGACTGCATCCTGATTGATCTGCGGTTTTGTCTCTGTGCCGGCAGAATAGCTTTCAAATATATCAGATGCCAGATGCTTTCCAAATGCTTCTGCTATCTGGCTGCGGCATGAATTATGGACACAGATAAAAGCTGCCTTTTTCTTACTCATAGAAGAGTCCCCTTTCTCTTATATCTTACTCCTTTTCCATAATTTTACAGTTCCTCCTGGTGCTCGTTTCATTTTCTGCTCCAGCTTCTTTCCATAATTTTCCTTCTTTGTAGTGCTTCCGGCAAAGCGCCACATAGCTTTCATTGGAGCCAAGCATGATCTGCGCACCCTCCCGTACAATTTCTCCATTTGCATACCGGGTATTACACTGTGCACGTTTTCCACACCAACAGACAGTCGGTACTTCCTCAATGACATCTGCAATCTCCATCAGACGTCTGGAGCCAGGAAATAAGCGGTTGCGGAAATCGGTGCGCAGTCCATAGCAGATCACTGGAATATTATAAAAATCCACAAGGTCGGACAAAGTGTCTATTTCCGCTTCCGAAAGGAACTGCGCTTCATCCACCAGAACTGCATCCACTTTCTTTCCCTGATACCGGTATTCTGTATTTTCTTTTTTCCAGATCGTAGAGATCTCTTTTAAAAATTCATCCACGTATTCTGCTGAAGCAGATAATCCCATACGAGACTGGATCTTGCGTTCTCCATCCCGGCTGTCTGTTCTTGGTTTTAACAAAACGGCATACTGACCGCGCTCTTCGTAGTTATAACGGACCATTAGTATGTTTGCTGATTTCGAGCTTCCCATTGCTCCGTAGCGGAAATATAATTTTGCCATTTTCAGACTCTCCTTATGCTCAGTGTTCTTTCAAAAGCTTTTCCATATAGCTTTTCCTTCTATCAATCAAATTTCAGAACCAGTTGTCCGTCGATCCAGCTTTTCTGATCCGCCTGATGTATTTTATCATCCGCTTTTAAATTTCCAATCAAAAACGGGGATTTCGGATCATGCAAAGCATAATTCTGACGAACCGTTTTGGTATCGTAATTAGCATAACAATATTTGCATCCATGAAGGCAGGTATTATATGCTCCAATATCATTTCCCATAAAACAGGCACATTCTTTCCGTAGTGGCTGCTTTTTCGGTATATCCAGCGTGGTATGGAGGGCTTTTTCGTATGTTTCCTGTGTCATACAGCCATTGCAATCTGCCCCATAACAGGCTAATTCTGTTCCTTCTCCACAGGGATATACTTTCATTCCATGTGCCGCGGCTATCTGTATCATGGTTTTCCCAAGTGACAGACGTTTTTCTTTTGGTACAGCTTGGGCTTCCGGAAAATTTCTTCTCACTTTCTGGTACAGGTCGATGAAACTGATCACGCAGGTATGGGTATAGCCCTCAAGGGCCTGTGCGATCTGTGTAAACTTTTGGATATGGACCTCTGGCGTATAAGTCTCATTCAGGAATATAGGGTCATAACGCCATCCCATGGAATCCGGTCCTGTAATCTCAGCCAGTTGCCGAAATGTATCTATTACCGCTTCTACATCTGGAACCAGAGGCTCTATTTCTTTTCCATAAGGGGTAATGGTAACGAACCAGTACATTCCATATGTTTTCAGTAAATCCATGTGTGAAAGCATAGGCGCCGGATTTTTCGAGCAGAACGCAATCAGATCTACCACAGAAGGCGAAAAGGTATATCTTGTTACCTGCTGCGGCTGATATGGATTCCGAACCATCACGTAGCCCTCTTTTATCCGGTTACACAGCCATTCCGAATAAAACGCCGGGATATCCGTCCGCATACCGGTCTGAATAATCATAAATGTGTTCCCTTCTTTTTTATGTCAGCAAACTCTCTTACATATTATTTCTCATTTACAAGCTTCCCTGTCATATGCTCAATTCTGATTGCAAATAGCTGGACACGGCTTCTTGCAGAACCATTCATTTCTTTTTCTACTTCTTCTACTGTAGGGTAATATTTTTCTGCCAGTTTTCGAAGACGGTCTTCTATAATCTTGATATCTGTGATAAGTTCTGCTTTTCCAAACACAACAACACTTGTGGCATTCCACTCCCAGTGCCCTTCTTTTTTGAAACCCTGGTTCCAGGTTGTCAGACACACTTTATTACATTTCTGGATTGCATCCATCTTGTGTCCTTCTCTGGCTCCATGAAAATAAATCGTATGATCAGCCTCTTCATAGTAAAAATTAATTGGAATGGTATAGGGATACCCTTCATCACCAATTACAGAAAAAGCAGCTCTTTTTTCATCTTTTAATATTTTTTTACATTCATCTTGTGAAACCTGTTGCTTAAATCTTCTCATCTCGCGAAACATAAGATATCCTCCTGCCAATTATTTTGCTTTTCAATGGAATCTCATTTTTTAGATTACATTTTGATTAAGGCAAACTCCATTTTTCATCTATATAGATTACCAGACAATTCAATTGGAAAGAATCACATTCAGAGCAGTTCCAGTTTTTCTCAGAATTGCTCTTTTTGTTTGCTCTGAATCTGATACTTTCCTAATGAATTGTACCATATGCAAATAGAATTTACAAACATTTGTTCTGCTTATTTTCAAAAAATAGTGCGCCTAGCTCATCACTGAAGTAACGAGAATGCGACGCACAGTTTTTCAAAACTTTATCCATATGTTTTCCCTGTAACTTTCCAAAAATATTTGAAAAGGGACTGTTTCCAGCCCCTTAATTTCTGTAAATTTCCTTACAGATATGAACAACATGACAATTTGTGCCCCGGATATCTTTAATCTGCATACCACGATGGTTCATTTATATACCGAATAGTTCTTCTCCAGGAGCATGTCTCGCACTTAAAGCATCCCATTTCGGTTCTTCCATCGCTATATTCAACACGTCGCTCCTCATGTGGTTCAATTGTTCTATGAGTGAAGCAGAAATGCTCTTTATTATTTATTGATTGTCCGTCACACTGGATAATTATATCTAAAAAGTTTACAGCTTCTGTAATGTCTTTAAATCCATTAATTTCCTCAGGTTCAGGATCCTTAAAGAGTAAAATACGTGGCATTTATTTCTTTGTCTATTACTTCTTTATGGCCTGTTGCCTTCACTGCTTTCTGTGCTGCAAATACTGCACCGCAGATTTCACAGTATCTTACTTCCGTTAATCCATCTTCTGTGCAGGTCGCTGCTACTTCTGACAGGTTTTTGTCAGTCCTTTTATACTTATATAATTTTCAAAATATTTACTTTTCTGCCAAAACTGCTTCAAATCCTTCTTCTGCTTTTCTTACTGTGTCTTCTATGATTTTCTCTGCAATTGGTTTCAGATCCATTTTTAAGATCTGACCTATTACTTCCTCTTGTTTGGCTTCCGGTACTTTATATAAGGTAAAGCAGCATTTCAGTAATCTTCTTAATTTATTCTCCATGGTAAAATAGAGGTCGCATTTTTTTGCCATAAATCCTCTGGTGATTCCGGCAGAGGCAATGTCCATTTCATAAAAATCTTTCAATTCTGCTTCTTTTATATATTGTGAAAAAATATGCTGAATCTTCTGCGCCGTGCTCATATAAATATATTCTGAAGTAGTAGGAAGAGAATATCCTACCACATATAATTCCCTCAACGGTTCTGACAATTCGGCTATGTACATCTGTATCGAAACTTCTACTCCATAGACAAGCAACGGATCCGGAGTTTCCCCTAATAATTTCTCCGCCTTATCAAACTGGCTTCCAAACATTGTTTTGACCAGGGTAAGCAGCAAGGTATTCACAAGTATATGCGAAGCAGTAATGTTCCGTATCAGGATATGCTTGCATTGGTGGAAAGGCATTTTTCTGTACTCAGGCAAAATTCTATGCGGTACTACTCTATATTCACGGAAAAAGGGCTGCTGGATCTTTTCAACAGCAATGTTATTGTAGATTTACCGCCTCAGTTTGTACCTCCTCTTGAGCACGAAGACATTCTTGCCATGCTCAGGCAGCTGCGGTCAGATATTGCAAAGGATAATATTTGTGGCCTTATCACCCGCCCGACACAGCTGAAACTTCCTGACTATCTGTCCATTTCTGTCAGTGCGCAAAACAAGATTAATATTTACCCGACAAACGCTTTTTTATTTGGCACATATTGTTGTAATATTCATATTTCAGACGAATCATTGTGCCGGATCTTTCAGGATTTCGTTCAGTCACTGCCAGGAAGTCCTATGGTATATTCAAAGGAGGACTGTTTAAAGCTACTGGATCAGCTTACTTTGCCATTTTAATTTACGCCGGCAATGAGCCATATTCCGGGCAAAATTATTGTTTTTTCGCCTTTTTTCATATATAATAAATACATTATCGCTGCGAATCACTGCAAAATATGAATGTATCAGTACACTGATTCACAGCTTCCAGATTTATTAGAAATGGAGTGTTCGGATATGGAACTAAAAAACAGAACTTTATCAAATTTTGCAGAACTGGTACGCACTGGTGAATGTAAAAAATTCAGAGGGCGTTTGAAGGTAGGCGTGGATCTTGGTACTGCGAACACGGTTCTTGCAGTTGTAGATAGTACGAATCGTCCTATTGCCGGTGTCTCTGCACCCTCCCATGCAATCCGTGACGGTGTTATTGTGAATTATTACGAATCTGTTCAGCTGGTTACAAAATTAAAAGAAGAACTGGAAGAAAAGCTGGGCACGGAGCTTCTCTATGCCGCTGCTGCCATTCCTCCGGGAGTTTCAGAAGGCAGTGTGAAGAGCATTGGATATGTATTGGAAGGTGCCGGTTTCGAAGTAACCAACATTGTTGACGAACCTACTGCGGCCGCTGCTGTATTAAAGATTACCGACGGTGCAGTTGTAGATGTGGGCGGCGGCACAACCGGCATCAGCATCCTCAAGGATGGCAAGGTAATCTATACGGATGACGAGGCAACTGGGGGCAGCCATATGACGATGACAGTTGCCGGTCATTACCGGATTCCCTACGAAGAGGCAGAGGTTCTGAAGACCACTCCGGAAAAAGAGAAGGAAATTTTTCCGGTTATTAAGGCAACGGTTGAAAAAATGGCATCCATTACCGAGAAATTTCTAAAAGGCTATGAGATACCTGCAGTTTATGTGGTAGGCGGCTCTGCAAGCTTTCAGGAATTTACCAGCGTGTTTGAGAAGAAGCTGAACCTTCCAGTTTACCGGCCGGTTCATCCCCTTTTGGTCACACCGCTTGGAATCGCTTATAACTGCCAGCTTCCACAAAAAGCTCACTGATTCTAATAACAAAAAGCTCTATCGTATTTTGATCTGTCCAAAAGTTAGATTTTTGGTGCTTCAAAATACGATAGAGCTTTTATGTTGCAAATAAGTGAATTTCAGTTTTCTAGTATGGCTCACGCCCTGCCAGGCATTCACTTTTCAGGAGACGTTTGACAATAATCTTCTCCGGATGGGCAAGGATGGCGGCATCAAACAGATCTGTTTCTGCAGAACAGGGAAAACCATGCTTCTGTCTTTATTTGCTACCCAGGCAGTTTTTTGAAGTAACTGGTTCTTGACACATGATATCCCTTGCATTATAATACGTTTAACAATTAGGTTAAATGTTAAATAAAGGGGTGTGATGAATTTTTGGGTATACAGGATACATTAAAAGCACTGGCAGATCCAATACGACGTGAGATTTTGAACTTATTGAAGAATGGGCGGCTTTCAGCCGGAGAAATATGCGCACATTTTTCAGTAACGGGAGCATCCATATCAAGACATCTGGCAATATTGAAGGAAGCTGATTTGATCCGAAACCAAAGAGAAGGAAAGTT
>NZ_JBCPGE010000027.1:14818-64032 GCF_040914025.1 Ruminococcus sp. RTP21484sp1_RTP21281st1_A8_RTP21281_210402 | reverse complement strand
GTTCTGGAAGAGGGCGACTCTTATGAGCTCCAGTACACAGATAAGGCACAGCCTTCCGAAGAGGACTGGGTAACAGCTTCTTCCAGTGGTTACTATGATGAAGATGAAGATGAGTACTATGAGGATGATGATGCACTTACATTGAGAAAATCCTTATTAAAAGAAGGAGCAACCTATGTAAGAGTTGTCGCTTATGTAAAAGACAAGAGCGGAAACAAGAAATACGGTACTCCTTCCAATGTAGTAGCTGTCAATGTCTCCAAAGCCACTTCAGCGATCAGCAACCTGAAGCTGGTTGAGAAAACACCGGATGGTTATGTATTCTCCTATGACGGAACTGTAAGAAAAGAAGAAGATGTAGAATTCTGGTATTCCGAATCACCTGAATTTGTAAATGATTACAAGGTTACAGATTGTATTTCTGGTGAGAATAATAAGGCAACACTTTACTTTGAATCACTTACACCAGGCAAGACCTATTATGTGCGTGCCCGTGTAAAAAATGATAAGGCAGCTACACTTGCACAGAAATACAGTGCATACACAAATACAGCATCATTTAACGCTGGTATGCCGAATATATCTGTAACAAATGTTATCACAGCTAAGACCGTTACCTTAAAGATGAGCGCTGAAAGCGGATCAGAAAGCTGGCTTACCGGCTATCAGATCCAGAGAAAGAATGGCAAGAAATATAAAACAATTGCCAAAACTACAGACAGCGTTTATAAGAACACCAAACTGAAAGCAGATACTACCTATACTTACAGAGTAAGACCATATTATTATGATTCCGAAACAGGCAAGACCACTTATGGAGCATGGGCTTATAATAAGGTTACTACCTGGGGCGGTGCGCTGAAGCTGAAAGCAACACCTAAGAGCACAACTTCTGTAAAACTGTCCTGGACCAAGATCAAAGGTGCTAAGGGATATGAGATTTACAGATGTGAAGGATCTTCTATTGGAGATACTGTAGCAGCTGGCATGACCAACAATTTTGCTAAGTATAAACTGATCAAGACTACAAGTGCAAAGGCTTCCAGTTATACAGACAAGAAGCTTCAGAGCGGTATGGATTATTACTATCTTGTAAGAGCATACAAGACTGTAGGAAACAGCAAGTATTACATTGATGAAGGTGTATATGCAAATCTTAGCTTCGAGATGACTACCGTTAACAGAATTTCTTATGCAAACGGTAAGATGAAGTTAAGCTGGCAGCCGGTATATGCAGGAAAGGGTTATCTGGTTGAGAAGAGAAATGAAGAGACTGGTGCATGGGAAACCTATAAGACACTGAAAGCTTCCACATCTTCCATTACATTCCCGGCAGCAGATACGGAAACAACCTATCGTGTACGTGCATACAGAGGACAGGAATACAGCAATGAAATCAGAGCAACAGTTAATCCTGTTTTAGCAACTCCTGGCAATGTAAAAGCTGTTGCAAACAAAGCAGATGGAAGTATTACTGTAACATGGAATCCGGTAGCAGGTGCTGATTACTATCGTGTATACAGAACCACCTCTTCCTGGAACAGATATAACAAAGACAGCAATTCTTACAGCTATAGTTACGGTTCCAGTGCAACTGTCCCGAATTATGTTGCTGATTCCACAACAGTCAGCGGATACAAATTCGTTAGTGAACTGAAGGAAACGACTATTACAGATCGCGAGATCAAGTACACCTATAATGGTGCAACAAGCACAGAGTACAAAGGACCGAAAGCAGGAGTAAAATATTACTATTATGTAATTGCTTACAAGAATGGTAAGTCCTATGAGTACAAAGATTCTGCTGATGAAACATATACAAGTGGTGCAAGCAAATCTGCAAGTGCTATAGTTTCCACAGCAAAGATCGCGAAGCCAACCAGTCCAAAAGCGAAAGCAACAAAGGGCAAGATTACTGTCAGCTGGAAGAAAGTAACAGGAGCTACCGGATATCAGGTATACCGTTCCACTAAGAAAGGTTCCGGATACAAACTGGTAGGAACTATTACAAAAGGCTCCAAAGTGAAATATGTTGACAAGAGCTCCAAGAAAGCTGGAACCAAGTATTATTACAAAGTACGCGCCGTTGGAAACAACGAAGCAGGTGTTCCAATCTATTCTTCTTACAGCACACCAAAATATGCGAAAGCAAAATAAATAAAGTGTAATAAAATCCCCCTCCTGTTAGACAGGAGGGGGATTTTCGATTACCCAGATGTAAAAACTTATGCAACTATTTGAATGCAGATATAAGAAAAGAAGACCCGTATCACAGGCCTTCTTTAATAAGCTTACCATCTTTTAAATGCAGAATTCGCTGATTGCTGCTCCCTCTGAACTGAAGGGAGAGGTTTTTCAATTCCTGAATAAACTCTCCGTCTACCAGAACGTCGATGCAGGAAAGCATCCGGTCTGTAAAAGGAGTGTAGATCTTACCTCCGGGAACCATATCTTTGTCAAAAAGATATCCACTGTAACACCAGATGGATTTATCCGGAAAGGTACGCCTGATCTCTTCCAGAAGCTCTGCCAGAACAGGCTGATTCTCTGGCTCGAATGGCTCGCCGCCGAGTAGGGAGAAGCCCTCTATATAAGACGGAGCAAGCAGCTCCAGGAGCTTATCCTGAGTCTCCCGGGTAAATGGCTTACCGTAGTTAAAATCCCACGTAGGTGCGTTAAAACAGCCCTTACAGTGGTGCCTGCAGCCAGATACGAACAGGCTTACACGCACGCCTGTGCCGTCTGCTATGTCGTAGGATTTAATGTTTCCGTAGTTCATAACTGATTCCTCTTTTCCTCCTGTGCCTGATAATCAAATACACACATCTTGCAGAAAACCCGGAAACCATTACTTATTACAGATGTAATACACGATCCTTGATCTCCTGGGTACGTCCCTGGTTCCAGAACTGGGTACCGATGTATCCGCAGGTTCTTCTGGCAACGCTCATCTTGTCCTGATTGCGGTTACCGCAGTTCGGGCATTCCCAGATCAGCTTGCCGTTCTCGTCTTCTTTGATCTGGATCTCTCCGTCATATCCGCAGACATCACAGAAATCACTCTTGGTATTCAGCTCTGCATACATGATGTTATCATAGATAAACTTCATAACAGAGAGAACTGCCGGAATATTCTGCTTCATATTCGGAACTTCCACGTAGCTGATGGCTCCTCCTGGAGAAAGCTTCTGGAATTCAGACTCGAATTTCAGCTTGGAGAATGCGTCGATCTCCTCAGTAACGTGAACGTGATAGCTGTTTGTAATATAATTCTTATCCGTAACTCCTGGAATGATGCCAAAACGCTTCTGGAGACATTTGGAAAACTTGTATGTGGTGGATTCCATCGGAGTGCCATATACAGAGTAGCTGATGTTCTCAGCTGCCTTCCACTGGGCACATTTGTCATTGAGGCGCTGCATAACCTTCAGCGCAAACGGACGAACCTCAGGGTCTGTATGAGGCTTTCCGTACATTCTCATGCACATCTCATGGAGACCTGCATATCCAAGTGAGATCGTAGAATAGCCGTCATAAAGAAGCTTGTCAATGGTCTCACCCTTCTTAAGCCGTGCAAGAGCACCATACTGCCACAGGATCGGGGCAACATCGGAAACTGTGCCAAGAAGACGCTCATGTCTGCAGCGGAGTGCTCTGTGGCAAAGCTCCAGGCGCTCCTCCAGAATCTCCCAGAACTTATCAAAATCGCCGTCTGAGGAGCAGGCTACATCTACAAGGTTAATGGTAACAACACCCTGGTTAAAACGACCGTAGAACTTGTAGGAACCGTCCGGGTTCTTCTGTTTCTCCTCAACGGTAAGGAAGGAACGGCATCCCATGCAGGTGTAAACATTGCCGTTTTTTAACTGGCGCATGATCTTGGCTGAGATGTAATCCGGAACCATACGCTTGGCAGTACATTTCGCTGCAAGCTCTGTGAGGTACCAATATTTGGAATCCTCGTGGATGTTATCCTCATCCAGCACATAGATCAGCTTCGGGAATGCAGGTGTGATCCACGCACCGCGCTCGTTCTTAACACCCTGCATACGCTGCTTCATAACTTCCTCGATGATCAGTGCAAGGTCATCACGGGTGCGTCCCTCCGGAACTTCATCAAGATACATGAAAATCGTTACAAATGGTGCCTGTCCGTTACAGGTCATAAGAGTGATCAGCTGGTACTGGATCGTCTGGATACCACTCTGGATCTCATCCTTCAGTCTGCGTTCCGATACCTTCTGGATGATCTCATCATCAAGAGGCTCACCGCAAGCCTTACGTTCCTCGATTACCTTGTTACGGATCTTCTGGCGGCTGATGTCTACAAAAGGAGCCAGATGGGCGAGAGAGAAGGACTGTCCGCCGTACTGATTGCTGGCTACCTGTGCGACGATCTGTGTGGTAACGTTACATGCGGTAAAGAAGCTGTGAGGCTTCTCAATCAGTGTCTGGCTGATAACCGTGCCGTTCTGGAGCATATCCTGCAGATTGATCAGGTCACAGTTATGCTCACGCTGTGCGTAGTAATCGGAATCATGGAAATGAATGATTCCCTCGTCGTGAGCCTTTACGATCTCCTCAGGAAGAAGAACACGCATGGTCAGGTCCTTGCTGACCTCGCCTGCCATGTAATCACGCTGGGTAGAGTTAATAGTAGGGTTCTTATTGGAGTTCTCCTGCTTGGCATTCTCATTAATCTGGTCAAGAAGAGCAAGGATGCTGTCGTCTGTGGTATTGGACTTGCGGGTAAGCTCTCTCTTGTAGCGATAGCGCACATACTTCTGTGCAACCTCATAACCGCGCATCTCCATAATGCCGGTCTCTACCATATCCTGAATATCTTCCACATTGACAGCGTGGGAGGATTCAAGGGCACGGGTGGCAATCATATCAGCAAGCGCTGTGATCTGGTAATGACTCAGCCTGTGAAGCTTAGAAACCTCCTCATTCGCTTTTTCAACGGCGTTGATGATCTTCGCCTTATCAAAAATAACTTCCACGCCATTTCGTTTAATGACGTTTGCATTGACCTCAGTACTCATTCTTTCAAATCCCTCCATATATTGTGTTTAAATCTTTGATTACATACTAGATGTTGTGCACTATCAATATTACAGTATTCTACAGAAAAGTCAAGGTCAAAACCATTGATTTTAAAAATCTGTGAAATGTGCTGAATTTTCGTCAGCAGGACAGAAGAATCATTCGGTGATCTCCGGTATAGAGTTCCTGAAATGTGCGGAATCATCGGGGTTATTCCGTATGTGAAATTTTACCGTACACAATAAAACAGTTACTGGATGACCAGTAACATGCTTTGTATGATTTCGCGCCGCAGCTGTGAACAATGTTCACAAAAACACCTGGCGGAATACTGCCTTCTGAATAGTTATGGGGCATGAACAAAGGGCTGCCCTGGGCAACCCTTTCTCGCGTCCGCATCTTCCTCTATTATACTTGGAAAAAAATAAAAATCAACCCTTGACACCACCAGAAGTGAGTCCTCCAACCAGATTTTTTTCGATTCCGACGAACAGAATCACAACTGGAACAATTGCATAGAGGGAAGCAGCAAACAGATACTGCCACTCGATCATATTGTAACCGTTGAAAATATTGATACCAACGGTGAGAGGCTTGAAGGTATCAGTGGAGATCAGTGTCAGTGCCACTGTATATTCGTTCCAGGCGTTGATAAATACGAAAATAAGCGCTGTAACGATACCAGGTGCAGCAACAGGCAGAAGGATCCTTAAAAGGGCATGTACGCGGTTACAGCCGTCAATAGTGGCAGCCTGCTCCATCTCAGGGGAGATGCTCAGGAAAGTACCGCGGAGCAGCCAGATAGCAAATGCCTGGTTAAATGCTGCGTTGATAAAGATCAGGCCGATAATGCTGTTGGTAAGATGGAACGCCATCATAACCTTGTAGATACCGATGAGAAGTACAACCGGTGCGAACATCTGGGAGACAATAACAAATCCCAGAAAAGCAGTCTGGCCTTTGAATTTCATTCTGGACAGGGCATAAGCAGCTGGGATACCGCAGACCATAGCCAGAAGAGTGGAGCCTCCTGCGATCACAATGGAGTTCATCATGTAATTGCTCATGGGAGCCAGCTTCCATACGTCTGTGAAGTTGGACCAGATGGCCTCAACAGGGAAAATAGTTCCATTCATGGAAAAGATTTCCGCGCGGCTTTTAAGAGCAGTACATACAGTTACAAAATATGGGTATAAAGTTATCAGACAGATGGCGATGATCACTACATAGAGCAATACACGCAAAACTGTGTTTCTGGTATTTTTTTTCTTAACTGAAGCATTGGTGTTTGCCATATTATTCGTCTCCTTTCTTCAGTACGGAAACCATGTACAGGCTGGCGCAGAAAAGAAGAATCAGGAAGCCGATAACAGATACGGCTGCTGCCTGTCCCTGTTTGCCGTTGTAGAAGGCCAGTTTGTACAGATAGGTAACCAGGGTGTCGGTACGGTTAGCAGGGTCACCCTTGGTTATGGTCCATATGATCGGAAAAGAGTTAAATACGTAGATAATGTTCAGGATGGTACTGATGGTAAGATTCGGACGTACCAGCGGGATGGTGATCTGGAACATTTTCTGCCAGTAACTGGCTCCGTCTACGGCTGCTGCCTCATAGTAGCTGGCATCAATACTCTGCAGACCGGAAAGTACGGTAAAGGTTACAAATGGAATGGTAACAAAAATACCGCAGGCAATTTCCCAGGCGAAATAAGCACCGGCAGTAGGAGTCCAGTTCACAGCGTGGTCAATAATGCCAAGCTTCATCAACAGTGTATTTAAGGTACCGTAATCTGTGTCGATGATGAATTTCCAGATACTTGCCTGAACGATCAGGGTTGTGGCCCATGGGAAAACAACAACGGCACGTGCAAGCTTACGGCCTTTAAATTCATTGTTGAGGAGGATCGCAAGGATAAATCCAAGGAGTGTGGAGATGCCGACTACGGCAACGGTCCACACAAGGGTGTTTTTCAGCACCATGGCAAAAACAGGGCTGCTTGTTACCTTGCGGAAATTTTCCAATCCGGCGAAGCCTTTGATCAGACCAGCTTTGCTGACGTCGCTTAAGGCCATACGGAATACAAAGATAATAGGAACCAGGATGAAAATTGCCATGAGAAGGACACTTGGCAGGATCCATACATATGGTTCCACTTTTTTGAATTTTTTCTTCACAGGGATACCTCTCTTTTTATAAAAATAGCGTTGACGCTGCGCAGACAAGCACAGAAAACGGCGTTTGTTACGCAGAAAAACAGAACCTTCTTGTGACAAATACAAGAAGCAGCGTTTGCTTCGCAAAAAGGTGGAACCTTCTTGTGCCTGGCACAAGAAGTAGCGTTTGCTTCGCAAACTTAAAAATGGACCGGACCCGTAAGTCCGGCCCATTATCTTCCTCGTAATGGGAAAAACAGTGGATTAAGATCAGCCAGCGATTTCTGCCTGAAGGTCATCCAGTAATTCCTGAACGTCGCCGCCAAGAAGAGCATTCTGCTCTACGTTGATAACGCCCTGTTTTACATCTGCCCATTCTGCTTTCGCTGTTGGATAGAATTTACAGCTGTCTAAGATATCAATCCAGCTTGCCATATCTTCGTTAGCTGCTGCGAGAGCCTCGCCGCCGGACTTGGTTGCCGGAAGGAATCCCTCCATGTCAACCCACTCTGTATAACGGGCATCATCATAGAAATAATCAAAGAATGTGGAGATAGCAGCTTTCTCATCATCTGAGTAGTCGTTATCGAAGCACATGAAGCGGTCCATAACACCTGCAGATACAGACTCGCCTGTATTGGAAGGAATGGAAGCAACGCCGTAGTTTACTTCATTTCCGCCTGTAGCAATGTAGGTAGGTAAGCTGTTCGGTGCGATGAGCATAGCAACCTTACCTGCGCCGAACATATCCTGCAGATCGTAACGGGTATCGTTAGCAGGATCGGTGTTTGTGTAACCGGAATTTACAAGATCGATTGCGTACTGGATTGCTTCAACGTTCTGCTCACTGTTCAGTGTCCAGTTACCTTCATCGTCAACAAATCCGCCGCCGTTGTTCCAGGTGTAGTATGCGAATGCTGCCTGACCTTCGTCAGTAGTCATATCGATACCCCATGGATAAATGCTGTCATCATAAGCTTTAAGGGCTTCACAAGCAGCTTTCAGCTCATCCCATGTAGTAGGAACTTCTACGCCTGCTGCATCAAGGATGTCTTTGTTATAGTACATAGCACGTGCAGATGCAAGATCCGGGATAGCCCATACAGTTCCGTCTACTTCAGACTGTGCAAGGAATGCATCGTACATCTTGCTGTAGGTCTCTTCAGAAACAACGTCCTGGATCGGAAGAAGGAGATCATCTGCCTGATAATCTGCGAATACGTCGATATTCAGGACATCAGGAGCTTCGCCATTGGCGATACGGGTATTTACTACGGTGTAGATATCGTTCCAGGAAACAACCTCTACGTTCAGGTTAATGTCCGGGTTTGCTTCATTAAATTCTGTCACGAAGTTCGCCCACCAGTCAGCAGTCTGCTGGCCATACTGTGCAGCAATGACGTTTATGTCTACTTTGTCTGCGGCGGATGCGGTGACCGGAGCCATGGAGAGAGCCATTGATAAAGCTGCGCCTGTTGCTAAAACCTGTTTCATTTTCATAAGTATTACCTCCCTTTAGATACGAGTTGAGGCATTCCATAGATACATCCTTGTACCAAATGGAGTGCCTCTCTGTAGAAAATAGCATACAACAAAAACAGTCAGATGTCAACAGAAATTGGTGAAAAAAAACAATGAAAAATATCAAAAACAAAGAAAAACACAACGAAATACACAAAAGAAAAAACAAAAAACCACAAAAGCCATGGAAAAAATGTAGAGAGTAGAATAAAATAACAGATAATTTATAAAAAATTATACAAAAAACGAGAAGTATGGTACGAAATCATACAAATCAGGATTTCTTTGCTCACGAAGAAATTACGATAACCAGGATTTGGTTAAAATGTGGTTTGACATTTCAGGGGCGGATATTATACAATCATATTTAATCGAAAAAAATTCAGGAAAGGAGTATGCGGCAGTCAAAAAGAACTGAGAGGGTAAGCCCTAATGGCATGCACTGCTGCAGAACATAAAATGGAAGAATTATACGCTGCAATTGAGAAAAAAATCAAAGCTTCCGGTTATCCGCGTGAGATTTCCGGTGCAGATGTGTATGATGATATCTGCGACCAGATCGAGGGAAAAGAGAACGGAAGCTATATTCTGCTGTCCAAGTTTGAGGATGATGTAATCTTTGAGTATCATATCACGGTAATGGATGATGATTTTAATCTCGGGGTTCTTACCATGCGTACGCCTGAGGGAGTATTTGAGACCGATTTTGATGAATAAAAGAACTATAAACAAACATAGAAAGCGTGCATAAAATGAAAGTATTGGAAATTATTTTGCCCGTACTGGTAATGATCCTTCTGGGTATGGCCTGCAAGCGGCTGAAACTGCTGGATCAGAATGGAATTAACAATATGAAGCTTCTGGTGACCCAGATCATGCTTCCTGTAGCAATTTTCCATGCCCTTGCTACGGCAGATTATAATAAAGAAACCGGAATTCTGGTTGGAATCATGTTTGTAATGCTGGTTGTTTCCTTTAGCATCGGTTTTTTACTCCGCCCGCTTATGCCGGCAGAGCGTTACCGGAAATATCTGCCCTTTATGGTCAGTGTATACGAAGGCGGTTCCATGGCCTATCCTTTATATACCAGCCTTTGCGGAGCGGAGAACCTTTCCCAGATCGCTGTGCTGGATATTGCAGGTCTTCTGTTTGGCTTCAGCGTCTATATGGGAATGCTCGGACAGGTGGAAAACGGGGAAAAGATCGATCCGGGAAAACTGTTTTCCAGTGCAATACGTACACCGGCGTTTATTGCAAGTGTGTTGGGAATCATTGCCGGACTTACCGGTGTGGTGCAGAAGCTTCTTGCCGGACCGTTTGCAGGTACCTATACAAGTGTGGAGAGCATTCTCACCACTTCCATAACCTCAGTTATTCTGCTGGTGGTAGGATTCAGCATTGAATTTGATAAGAAACTTTTTTCCCCATGTATCAGGACCATTGTACTTCGTATTCTTCTTCAGGCAGTCATGATCGGGGGAGTGCTGCTGGCAATTCATTACATAGTGGGGGATCACCTGCTTTTGAACCTTGCAGTGATCAGCTACATGTCCGCTCCAGCCACATTCAGTATGCAGACCTTCCTGAAGAGTGAGGATGGAAGCGCTTATGTTTCCACCACCAATTCTCTGTATTGCCTGGTATCCATACTGGTGTATGTGGTTATGGCATTTGTAGTCTATTGATACAGAAAAAGAAAGCTTCAGACAGTATCATCTTTGATATTGTTCTGCAGCTTTCTTTTTTTGTTGGATTCAGGGAAAATATACTGCAAAGTGGGGCGTGCAGATTGCGGGAATGATTTTTCAGATACGCTCCAGAGTGTGTCTGCATGAAACCTCTCTGCTTTGCTTATGGATGAGAAACGGCTGTTTTCTGTATGCGCAGCATAATTTTAGCAGTAAAAATACCATTCTCATAAGTGAAGCTGCTGTCCCCTCCATTCTTTTCTGCAATGTGGCGGACAGACTGGATTCCCACTCCGTTTCCGGGACGCTTGGACGACTGGAAAATATGATTTTTCTCCTGTATTTTCCCTTCAAAGGTATTTTCCACCTGGATCAGGAGAAGGTGCTTATGATGAAGGTAAACCTCTGCATGGATTCTCCTGTTGAAAGGCTTTGCTTTCAGGCTGGCTTCCAGAGCATTTTCCAGAAGGTTGGAGAGGACCAGGCACATATCAATCTGGTCTATGGAAATGTGGGCTGGCAGAGCTGCATTTGCCTGGAAAGGAATGTTCTCCCGTTTTGCCAGAGCGGCATAATGGCTGATCACGCTGTCAGCCGCCTGGTTTTCACAAAAATGCAGGTCGTAGTCTGGAATTTTACTGTTTGCATTGGAAAGGTATTCTTTTATTTTTTCCAGATCTCCCTTTTCCGCAAGGGAAGAAAGCTGCAAAAAGTGATGGCGGATATCGTGTCGTGCCTGCCTTGCCTCCTCTATGGCAGAGCAAAGGTTCTCATATCGTGCCTGCTGAAGGGAGAGAAAATGATTTTCCTGCTGAAGCCTTGCATTTTTATTCAGGCTGTTGGCCATCATAAGAAACATTGTGTAAAACAGCATGAGAATTACAAGAAGCATCAGGCTGATCACAATGTAGCCCTGCAAAATACGTCCAGTATACAGAGTTCCCTCATATTTGGGAATCATAAAGAGATTCAGACCTATAAAAATCAGTGGCAGTATCCAGAAAACATACCAGGTCTGGGCTAAATTTTCGTCATCGATCATAGTGCGGGCTGCATGGGAGGCCGGGTACCAGGCGGCAGCAACGAACAGCAGACATATTACATTGTAAAAAATACCGGCACTGGTGTGAAACCAGATCTCTGTTTCCGGAAGTCCAAGTCTTTCTGCCACAATGGCATTCACTGCTCTGGAAAGGCTGTTTACACAGGCAAAGACCGCACATACTGCCAGAAAAATGCTGCCGGATTTCCAGATAGAGATAGTCAGGCTTTTGTGATAGATCAGCATCAGTACCAGCAGAGTGGGAAAAAGCACTGAGCTGGTAGGAATGTTAAGAAAGTAACAAAATCCTCCTTCCAGGAGACAGATTCCTGCCAGAAGAGGTGCAAGCCATGCAGCCAGTCTGCCGGGCGGTTGTTTCAGATAGGTCTGTACCGGCAGATAGGCAAGGAACAGACCAGAAATCATTACCGTAAGCTCCAGAACAGGTCTTAATATAGTATTCATATTCAATGTCCCCTTTGAAACAGAAAATCCATAAAAGTCTGTCTTGCATTTTTAACCAGCTTCCGGCTGACGGAAATCCGGGTTTCATCGTCCAGGATAAACAGGGCTCCATCAAAATCAACAGCATGCTCCAGATTGATCACAACGCCTCTGCTGCAAAGATAAAATCTTGGATCCATTTTCAGGGATGCAGTAAAGGCTTCGAAGGACTGGCGGGTGATCAGCTCTTTGCCGCCGGTAGTGTGAATATGGATCATATGGGAAAAATGTTCTGCGTATATAATATGTCGAAACGGAACCTGTACATTGCTTCCATTTACTTTTATATCTATGTATTTTCCGGAATCCGGGATCCGGGAAAGAACCTCATCGATCAGGTCTGAAATTTCATTTTCGGGATATGGCTTCACAAGGTAGTGCATGGCACGGACCTTGAACCCATCCAGAGCATGATCCGTAGAAGTGGTAGTAAAAATTAAAAGTGCATCCGAGTCAAATGTCCGAAGCTCTCTGGCAGTCTCGATCCCATTTGCACCACTCATGTAGATGTCCAGAAAAACGACGGTGAAAGGACGTTCCTTTGCCGCAATAAGAAAATCTTCTCCATTTTCAAATTCAAATAAATTTACGTGAATCCCACGTCTGGAAAGCTGTTTCGTCAGTACGTCTGCGAGCTTGTCACGCTCTTCTTTAATGTCATCAACAATTGCAATTCTCATAATGGTTTCCTTTGTTTTGTGATAGGTTTATTATAATACCATTCGCGCCATTTTCCAACACTTCGTGACAGAATTATTGAAATATGATGTGGTTTAATTATAATAAACCTATGACTATTAAATCTGGTACCATTTAATTTCGTTTGCATCCATATGAAGCGGGAAGCTGCTGCCATCTCCTTTATAGACGACTGTATCCTGTGACTCGTAAGTATTGTTTACGACACAGTACTTGCCATTCTTTACATAAGCGTGGACCTCTACATTATAATTGGTGGAATACCATCGGTTCAGTTCGTCCTCGGCAGATGCAGACCAGAGAACCGCACGGTAGAGCACACGGCTGTTTCTGAAGCTGTATGGAAGTCCGCTGATGTAAACACCGCGGCCTTTTCCAAAGGTTTTTACTGCCATCTGTACCTCATGGTCATTCTGGATCAGGATCCGGGTTTCCGGAAGTGCAAAAATATTCTTTTTGCCCTCACCGAAGTCCACATCACCTTCTGCATCAGCCAGAATAAAGTGGTCTCTGTGTTCCTCCCAGTTGTATTTATCGGTATTTAAATTGAAGCCTCTTTCTTCTTCCACACCCAGTACATCATCCAGCTGGAAGAATTTTCCCTGCCACTGATGGGCTGCAGGCTCGCCAACTCCGATGAAACCGCCACCATTGTAAACGAACTCCTTTACAGCAGTAATAATGGTTTCATTTACCCAGTACTCGCCGCCGCTTTGCGCAGTATCCGCATCCCCTACATTGATCACAACATCAAATTTTTTCAGCAGATCCTTATCTGCCAGAATATCATCAAAACTGATAAAGGATACATCAAAGGGTGCACCGCTTAATGCCTCAATAATGCCAAAATAAGAGTAATTCTGTTTGTAATAGATTGCGTGATGTACCATATGATTACCCCAGGAACGCATGCGCCCCCAGCAGTTTAACACAGCAACACGTTTCACGCAGTAAGGAGTCACACCCTGGATATTATCATAAAGGGTGCGGAATTCCTGGCAGACCTCTTTAATGTACTGGACAAAATCCGGGAACTGAAGAGCCAGCTTCAGATATCCGCCATAACCAATTCTCTGGATGGGGCTTCTGAGAATGGCACGCCTTGCAGTTACCCAGTTTACCTTCGCCTCTTTCACCGGGTCTCCACCTTCGTGGAAGGTGTCCGGGAAAAAGTATGGAAGAAATCGTCCTTCCGTGTATTTTACATTTTTAATATCGCTGAACAGACGCAGGGTTGCACCATTTCCTACACTTCCAACCACAGCATCAAGACCGATGGAAGCAAACTCATCCATAAATGGCTCCATACCGATCCAGTGGTCACCCATGAACATCATGGCTTCTTTGCCATATTCATGGACAATGTCTACCATTTCCTTTGCAAGCTTCGCGACCTCGCGGCGCTGGAATGCCTGGAAGTCCTTGAATTCCTTGGATGGAATGCGATAGGTATTGTTCATGTAGCCCTGGTCGATAATGTATTCCGGGCGGAATGGATAGCCGACCTCTTTTTCAAACTGCTTCAGCACATATGGACTGACAGATGCGGAATAACCGAACCAGTCCACATATTTCTCCCTTGCCAGCTCATCAAAGATCAGGGTGAACTGATGGAAAAAGGTGGTGAAGCGTACCACATCCACATACTGGTGGGTATCAAGGAATCTGCGGAGGCGCTCCAGGGAATGAGCTCTTGTTTTTGGCTGGCGCACATCAAAGGTGATCTGCGGCTCTACATCTTTCCAGTCGTTTACCACTGCATTGTACATATGTACCGGATCCCACATAATATAAGCCAGGAAGCTGACGGTATACTCATGGAACGGTTTTACAGGTGTAATTACCACATTTCCGCTCGTTTCATCATAATGCCACTGACTTGCCGGAACCACTGCTCCTGTGGTACGGTCGATTACTTCCCACCACTTTGTGATATCATCGCGTGTGTTCACCTTCAGCATATCCGGGTACAGGTGGTCCATAAGGTGGATCTCCAGTTTGTCTGATGTTGCGGTGTGGAAAGAACTCATAATGTACATTTGCTGGATCTCATCCGGATTAGCCTTTGCCCAGGCATTGTCCTTTCGGGTGGTGTAGTAGGTAGCGTAGATTTTCGCACCGGTGTCCTTCAGCTCCTGTGGGAATTCGGTTCCATCACAGTCACGGATGGCATCTGCGCCCCACTCATTCATAATATCCAGTGTTTCCTTTACCACATCCAGGTTGGTAGGAATGGTAACTCTGCCTTTTCTCTGTTCCATTTTGCGACCTCGCTTTTCTCTTTTTTATTTACAAAGGTTGTTAATATTGTTTGATAGTTGTTTTTTCTGTAATATAAGAATACGTTTTTGACAGCTGTTTTTCAACAGAGTTGTTGCTATGGTTTTTAGAAATCTTGCTGTATTTTCCGTTTCATGGTACTCTAAGTGTGCGAGTGTTTATTCCTTGTTGTTTGAAAACACTGTATTCGAAAGATCGGGAGCTGACAGCGCGGACAACAAACTATAGTTTATGATACATAAGGAGAATCTATGAGTACACGTTCCTTTTCTTTTTCCAATGATAATCCACTTTCTACAGAAGCAGTTCTGGTGAATGCCTCATCCTCCAGATACGAAGAGGACTGGCCAAGCATTTCTCATACCCATGCTTTTACGGAGCTTTTTTATGTTTCCAGAGGAAGCGGCGAATTTCTTATAGAAAATCAGCGCTTTTCCATTGCCAGGGACGATTTGGTCATTATCAATCCACATATCCTGCACACGGAAACTTCTCAGAGCGCTGCGCCCCTTTCTTATTATACTGTAGGAGTGGATGGAATCAGTTTTTCTTTCCGGGATCAGAAGGAATTCCAGATTTTCAACTGCCGGAAGATTAATACAGATCTTTTGTTTTATTTCCACTCCCTTTTTCAGGAATTAGATGAAAAAAAAGAGGGTTATGAAGAGATTTGCAGACACACGCTTTCCATTCTTATTACCCAGCTTCGCAGGATTACAGATTCCGGCTTCCAGCTGGTGCCTTCTTTTCATCCAAGTAAAGAGTGTGCACAGATCAAGCGCTATCTGGATTCCAACTATTGGGAGGATATCAATCTGGATCAGCTGGCTTCATTAAGTCATCTGAATAAGTATTATCTAAGCCACGAGTTTACCCGATATTATGGGATTTCTCCCATTAATTATCTGAACCGGCGCAGGATTGAGGTTTGCAAAAATCTTCTGGAAAATACAGATCACGATATTTCTGACATTGCCCATCTTGCAGGCTTTTCTTCCCAGAGCTATCTGGCGCAGAGTTTTCGGAAATCTTGCGGTATGACGGCTATGGAGTACAGACGAAGCAGGCGTGAATAAACAGAGATATTATTTCCGCGAGGCGTTTTTTGTGAACAAGGTTCACAGAAAACCCGAGAATTGCGGCACGAAATCATCCTGCGTCAATATAGCAGATACTTAATTTTCGATGTACTAGTCACGGAGTGACCAGTAACGTTTTGGCTAAAATGCCAAAAAACAGTTGAAGACACAAGTAAAAACTTGTATAATTACTATAGTAAAAAGTGAAATCATATTAAAATCATATACAGGAGGAAACTATTATGAAAGAAGTGAATGACAAAAAAGAGAGCATGAAGCCTATGAGTCAGGCAGCTGTTGAGCTGGATGATGAAGCGTTGGATCAGGTCAGCGGAGGCCTGAAGAGGCTGGACAGCAGTTGGAAACCAGAAATAACAGAGGTTTGTAAGTTATGCGGCTCCACCAGAAACGTCCGTGGTGGTTTGTGCCTGGCATGCAAAAACAAATGCTAGAGCGTGTTTGAAAAATCATTCCCGCAATCTGCACGCCCCACTTTGCGGTATATTTCGCCCGAATTCAGTTGCCGTAGCCCGCTACGGCGCCCTCATCCGGGCGAAATCTCCCACAAATTGTGAAGCACATCTTGCAGAAAGCCTTTTTCAAACACGCTCTAACAGCAAAAGAAAGGATAAAATTAAAACGGTATTATGCTTTCACGAGAAAAAACAAAGACAGACGATCCGAGGCAGGAGGTAAATGATTATCCTGTGAAAGAAAAATATGTCTTAAGCAGATTATTGCCAGAGTATGTATCTTTATACCGGATAGATCTTAATTCCGGTAAATATGAGATACTGAGGCTGGATGAGAATACCAATGCCAGGAAGCTGGCGGAGACAGATCCCCATCCGGCTGAAATTTTTGATGAATATACGAGAAGATATGCAGACAATTTTATTCTAGATGAAGAGAAAGAAGAGTTTATAGACTGGCATCTCTGCGCAAATATGAAAAGAAGGCTTTTACATGAAGAGAAGCTTACTTACCATTACCACAGTGTTTCAAAGGAAGGGAAAGATAGCTATTATGAAGCCTATGTAGTGAAGGGAAAGACAGATGATGAGACCTTTGATGCTTTTCTTGGATATCGCAATATAGACAGTATCCTTTACAAAGAAAAGGAAATCCAGGAGAAACTGCAAAAAGCATTGAATGAGGCCAGATTAGGAAATGAGATCATTTCCTCCATTGCCAGAACGTACCAATATATTTCCAGAATTGATATCCAGGCGGATTATTTTGAGGAAATTTCCAACAGGGATGTGGAGCATCTGAAATATATTCATTCAGGTACTCTGTCTGAAAACAACAAAAGAGTTTGCCGTGGACTGGTGGCAGAAGAGTATCAGGATGCTTTTGAAAAATTTACAGATATCTCTACACTGCCGGAACGAATGAAAGACGAAGAATCCGTCGTTATGGAATACCGGATGAAGGATGGAAGCTGGCATAGTCTGCGCTTTATTGAGAAGAAAAGGGATGAGACTGGCCGCCTGACCCATGTTCTTTGTGCGATTCGAAGTATCAGTGATGCGAAGAGAAGGGAGCAGACTCTTATATACCAGGTTGCAGAAGCAAAGAAGGATGCGGCGGTTAAAACCAGGTTTCTGTCTAATATGAGCCATGATATCCGAACTCCTATGAATGGGATCATAGGCATGGTTGAACTGGCAAACCGTTATCCCAATGACCCTGAAATACAACAAAAATGCAGGGATAAGATTATGGATTCCTCCAGATATCTGGTTTCCCTTGTAAACGATATACTGGATATGAATAAACTGGAGTCGGGAGATATTGTTGATCAGGAGCTTACTTTTGATCTGACAGAAATCCTGAGCAGGATCAACACAGAAAAGCAGCTTCAGGCAGCTGAGAAAAATATAGAATGCATTGTGGATTGGGAAAAATCAGAGCTAAGTCATATATTATTAACCGGAAATTCTGTTTATTTGGAACGGCTTCTGAATGCGATTTCTGATAATGCGGTGAAATTTACAGAACCAGGCGGAAGAATCCATGTATGGTGTAAAGAGAAGTTTGCAGATGAAAAGCGGGTAGTGTATGAATTTGGCTGTGCAGATAATGGTCCTGGTATGAGCCAGGAGTTTGTGGCACATGCGTTTGACCTTTTTGCCCAGGAGAAGGAAACCAGCCGGTCGAAATATGAAGGCACCGGACTGGGACTTCCCATTGCAAAGAAGCTGGCAGACAGAATGGGCGGCACGATCCGGATCGAAAGTAAAGAGGGAACCGGCACAACTGTGATCATGACAATTCCGTTCAAAATCGGAGAAGCAGAAAAAGCCCGGAAACTGGAAGATTTTGTAAAGGACCAGAATACGATTTCCCTTGAAGGTCTCCGGGCATTAGTAGTTGATGATAATGAGCTGAACAGGGAAATCGCCAGCTTTATCCTGGAAGATAACGGGCTTCTTGTGGATTGCGCCAAAGACGGACTGGAGGCAATTGGGAAATTTGAAAAGTCCGAGCCAGGGTATTATGACGTGATTTTAATGGATATCATGATGCCAAACTTAAACGGCTGGGATACTGCCCGGAGAATTCGTTCCATGAAAAGATCAGATGCAGAGCGCGTACCGGTTATTGCCATGAGTGCCAATGCATTTGCAGAAGACATTATAAACAGCCGGATATCTGGCATGGATGAGCATCTTACCAAACCCCTTGAACCGGCAAGGCTTGTAAATGTACTTAAGGATTGTATCTGGAGGAGAAAACATAAGCTGTAAACAGGCTGTTGATCAGTGGAGGAAGGATGCGTGCAATGAGCAACAGCTGCATCCTTGATCGTTGCAAAATCAGAAAAGAAGCTTGATATTGACAAATATATGAGTTAAAATCAGAAGACATAATTCGTTTATATTTTATTGGTTTATGTCAAAAAATTTGTCAGGAGAAAACAGATATGAGTAGTAAATCTAATACACAGGCAATGGAAACGGAAAAAATCCCACGTCTTTTGGCGCAGCTTGCAATTCCTGCTGTTGTGGCACAGATCATTAATCTTTTGTACAACATTGTAGACCGTATTTATATTGGACACATTCCCGGTGTTGGCGCGGCAGCATTAACCGGTGTGGGGTTATTTACGCCAATTCTTATGCTGATTAATGCCTTTGCCATGCTCGCAGGTTCAGGAGGTGCTCCCAGAGCTGCAATTTCCATGGGAAAAAAGGATAATGCGACAGCGGAAAAGATTCTTGGAAACTGTTTCTCGCTTCTTATTCTTATGGCTGTGGCCCTTACGGTGATTTTTTTCGTTTTCGCTCCACAGCTTTTGACAATGTTTGGTGCCAGTGATAAGACCCTTCCTTATGGAGTGTCATACGCAAGAATTTATATACTGGGAAGTATTTTTGTCCTGATCGTAATGGGAATGAATCCCTTTATCACCACACAGGGATTTGCAAAGATCAGTATGATGACCACTGTGATCGGTGCGATGATCAACATTATTCTGGATCCTGTTTTTATTTTTGTATTTGACCTGGGCGTAAGCGGTGCTGCAATTGCTACTGTTTTGAGTCAGGCTGTTGGTGCCATCTGGATTCTTCGTTTCCTGTCAGGAAAAAAGACCATTCTCCATCTCAGGAAAGAGAATTTCAAATTACAAAAAAATATTATTTTACCATGCCTGGGGCTTGGAATATCCACTTTTGTCATGTTGTCCACAGAAAGTATTCTGTCCATCAGTTTCACCTCCAGCCTTTCAAGATATGGCGGAGATCTTGCGGTTGGAGCCATGACTATTATCACAAGTGTCAGCCAGCTTGCAACCTTACCGCTGCAGGGAATATGCCAGGGCGGACAGCCGATCATGAGTTATAATTTCGGTGCCGGCAATAAAGAGCGTGTTAAAAAAGCATTTTTTACGCAGTTTACAGTCTGCACGGTTTTTACCGGCTGCTTCTGGCTGATCATGCTTCTGTTTCCCAGGCTCTTTGCAGGTATTTTCTCTAATGATACGGATCTGATCACGTATACCGCATGGGCACTGAGAATCTATATGGCTGGTATTTTTTCACTGGGATTTCAGGTTTCCTGTCAGCAGAGCTTTATGGCACTGGGACAGGCGAAAGTCAGTCTGCTGCTTGCATGCTTAAGAAAACTGATCCTGTTGATTCCGCTGATCTTTATTCTGCCGCTTTTCATTCAGAATAAGGTATTTGCCGTTTTTCTGGCTGAACCAATCAGTGATATACTGGCAGCAATCATTACAACTTCAACTTTCTTCAGACGATTTGATAAAATATTGGATAGAAGATAAGAATAAAAGCCATTTGGTTGGATATGTTTCTGACGGAATGGCTTATTTTTTTGCTACGACAACCGAATTCGGGCTGAATATGGCGGAAACACATCTTTATACAATCTTAATACAGAATCCGATTCTCTTATACCATCTTTAAAGACAATTATATATAATAAGTTCCAGCAAAAAAGTAATCATTTGTAAGGAGTTTGATCATTTATGCCGAAAAAATCATATAAGAAAAAACATCTGACATCTTTTCAGCTAATAATTCTGGGATTTGCAGGAGTGATCCTTTTGGGAAGCATTCTTTTAATGCTTCCCTTTTCATCTGTAGATAGAATACCAACTCCATTTCATGAGGCTCTTTTTACAGCCACTTCTGCAGTATGCGTTACAGGGCTTGTG
Source organism: Ruminococcus sp. RTP21484sp1_RTP21281st1_A8_RTP21281_210402 (assembly GCF_040914025.1). NCBI lineage: Bacteria > Bacillati > Bacillota > Clostridia > Eubacteriales > Oscillospiraceae > Ruminococcus > Ruminococcus sp. RTP21484sp1_RTP21281st1_A8_RTP21281_210402. The sequence continues at coordinate 43,335 of NZ_JBCPGE010000027.1, read as the reverse complement.
GTAAAGGATACCGGAAGCTACTGGTCTCTGGCAGGACAGACAATTATTCTTGTACTCATACAAATAGGCGGACTGGGAGTGGTAACGGTGGCTGCATCTGTTTCCCTTCTTTCCGGTAAAAAAATATCCCTTATGCAGAGAAGTACTCTGCAGGATGCGATTTCCGCGCCTAAGGTTGGCGGAATCGTCAGATTGACAAGATTTATTTTAAAGGGGACATTTTTGATTGAAGCTGCAGGGGCATTGTTACTGCTGCCGGTTTTTTTATGGGATTACAAGGGAAAGGGAATCTGGCTGTCAGTCTTTCATTCTATTTCCGCTTTTTGTAATGCAGGATTTGATATTCTGGGAACATCTGCAAATCCTTTTCCCTCTCTGACCGGGTATTCTGCAAATGTTCTTGTAAATGTAGTGATTATGCTTCTGATCATCATAGGGGGAATCGGTTTTCTCACCTGGGACGATATTTATACCAACAAAATGAAGTTTAAACGTTATCGCATGCAAAGCAAGATTATCCTTGTGACTACTGCATGCCTGATTTTAATTCCGATCATTTTTTTCTTCACCTGTGATTTGAAAAATCTATCCGCAGGGAATCGCTTATTAGCTGCGGCGTTCCAATCGGTAACTACAAGAACTGCCGGATTTAACACGATTGATATTTCAAAGATGAGTGAAGCCTCAAAAGCTGTTATGATATTGTTAATGCTGATTGGCGGTTCACCTGGTTCTACAGCTGGTGGAATGAAAACCACAACGTTTACAGTTCTTTTGTTAAATGCAATTGCCACATTCCGAAGCCAGGAAAATGCAGGGGCTTTTGGCAGGAGGCTGGAATATCATGTGATAAAAAATGCGGCGACAATAGCCATACTTTATTTTACGTTATTTTTTTGCGGCGGACTTGCAATCAGTGTATATGAAGAGCTTCCTCTTTTAGACTGCCTGTATGAAGCTGCTTCAGCTGTGGGAACAGTAGGACTCACACTGGGAATTACACCGAAGCTTCATATGTTTTCGCAAATTGTGCTGATTATACTGATGTATCTGGGGCGTGTAGGTGGTCTGACTCTGATTTATGCGGTGCTTTCAAGAAGAAACAGGGGAAATGCAAAACTGCCTCTGGAGAAAATAACAGTTGGATAAGAAGGAGAAAATATAATTATGAAAAATGTATTGCTTATTGGACTTGGAAGATTTGGAAGACATATTGCTATGCAGCTGAATCAGCTGGGACATGAAATTATGGCAGTTGACTGGAATGAGGAGAGAGTAGATAAAGCATTACCATTTGTGACCAATGCGCAGATTGGTGACAGCACCAATGCTGAATTTTTGCGTTCCCTTGGAATAGGAAATTACGATATCTGTTTTGTAACCATTGGAGGAAGCTTTCAGAATTCTCTTGAAACAACTTCTCTTCTGAAAGAACTGGGAGCGAAACTGGTGATATCCAGGGCTGAGCGTGATGTTCAGGAAAAATTCCTTTTGCGTAATGGTGCGGATAAAGTGGTTTATCCGGAAAAGCAGGTTGCAAAGTGGGCCTCGATCCGTTACACAGATGATCATATCCTCGACTATATGGAGGTGGATGCATCCCATGCGATTTTTGAAGTGGAAGTTCCAGAAGAATGGGTTGGAAAAACAGTAGGAGAACTGGATATCAGAAAACGCTACAATATTAATATTCTGGCAGTAAAAAATGAAGGAGAATTTGGTATTGCAATTTCACCGGATACGTATTTTGAAGAGAATCATAAATTACTGGTATTAGGGGAATACAGAGCCCTTCAGAAATGTTTCCGAATATAATATAGTCATTTGTTATAAAGAGGCTGCTATAGAGGTGAAGACAATGGCAGAAGGAATATTGGCTGTTACTGTATTTTGTTTGTTTGGACTTGGATTTTATATTGCAAATAAAGCAGATCAGTTTTGGGGTGAAATTCAGGAAAATACGGAAGAAAAACAGCAGTCATCGAAGATATTGTTTTTGAATACTCTTTCGGATGAAGAATTGTTAAGAGAGATTCATGAGTGTAAAATTGAATATAAGGAAGCTGAAATTATAATTCTTGATGGACAGTCCGGGTATGAAAAAAAGGATTTTGACCATAATACAGTCGCATGATATAATTGCAAAAACGGCAGAAAAGGGGACTGGCAGGATGAGTCTGGGAATTGAAGAGGATAATAAAAAAACAGACGAACCGGATATTGATATCCATATTATTCCGGATACGGTCAAAACAGAAAACTATCAGAAACGGTCATTTACATGGTATATGGAAAAACCGTCTGCAAAGGATTATTTTCTGACAGTTTTTATATTTGCAGTATGTACTTTGATTGGTCTGCTGTTTCAGAAGCTGGATTTCACAGATACAAATATTGTAACCATATACATTTTGGGAGTTTTGCTTACTTCCATTGTGACAGATGGTTATCTATGCAGTGTGGCCGGTTCTTTCTTAAGTGTCTTTTTATTTTGCTTTTTTCTGACAGAACCAAGGATGTCTTTTCAGACCTATGCGGTGGGTTATCCGGTGACCTTTTTCATAATGCTAATTTCATCCGTACTTACAGGGGCACTTGCGGCGAAGCTGAAAACACATGCAAAGCTTTCTACACAGCTTGCCTTTCGTACACAGATTCTGTTTGATACAGACCGTTTGCTGCAAAAGGCTAAAGGAGAGAGAGAAATTCTTGATGTCACCTGTACACAGCTTCTTCGTCTGCTAAACCGCAATATTACAGCATATGTAGTAGAAAACGGAGCTTTATCAGCGGGAAAGCTTTTTTCCGGTGAGGAAAGAGAGGACGCGGAAGATTTTTTAACACCTGAAGAACAGAAGATAGCCAGATGGGCCTATGAAAACAGACAGCGTGCCGGTGCATCCACACATCATTTTCCACATGCCAAATGCTTATATCTGGCAATTCGGAGCGGGAACAATGTTTACGGTGTAATAGGAATACCGCTGCAGAAAGAAACACTGGACTCTTTTGAATACAGTATCCTGCTGTCCGTGATAAATGAATGTGCACTTGCAATGGAAAATGCCCAAAATGCTATGGAAAAAGAAAAAAATGCAGTGATAGCCAAAAACGAACAGCTGCGGGCAGATCTTCTTCGGGCAATTTCCCATGATCTTCGAACTCCTCTTTGCTCCATTTCAGGTAATGCAGATATGCTTCTTAGCAACAGTGAACGGCTGGATGAAGCTACAAAGCATCAGATCTATACGGATATTTATGATGATTCTGAATGGCTGATCGGAGTTGTGGAGAATCTGCTTTCCGTTACCAGGCTAAATGATGGAAGACTGAAATTCAAATTTACAGATCAGCTGTTAGATGAGGTGATCGCAGAGGCTCTGCGGCATATCAGCCGGAAGCATGACGATTATAAAATCGTAACTGACTGTGAAGAACTTGTTCTTGCACGTATGGATGTCCGCCTTATTATACAGGTTCTGGTAAATTTAATTGACAATGCCATAAAATATACGCCGCCAGGTACTGTAATCAGAATCCGGGGAACTAAAACAGATGGAAAAGCGCAGATAAGCGTGGAGGATAATGGACCTGGGATTCCGGAAGAAATGAAGCCGCATATTTTCCAGATGTTTTATACCGGCAAAACAACAGTTGCGGATAGTCACCGAAGTCTGGGACTGGGGCTGGCGCTTTGTCACTCTATTATAGAAGCCCATGACGGAACCCTGATTCTGACGGACCATGATCCCCATGGATGTAATTTTACTTTTACTTTACCCTTAAGTGAGGTGACATTGAATGAATAAAACATTAATTCTGGTGGTTGAGGATGACAGACCTATAAGAAACCTGATTGTTACGACATTAAAGACACATGACTATAAATATCTGGCAGCAGAAAACGGCTCTTCGGCCATTTTGGAAGCATCTTCTCATCATCCGGATATTGTCCTTCTGGATCTCGGGCTTCCTGATATGGAAGGAGTAGAAGTAATAAAGAAAATCCGTACCTGGTCGAACATGCCGATTATTGTGATCAGTGCCAGAAGTGAGGATACAGATAAAATTGAAGCACTGGACGCTGGTGCAGATGATTATATTACGAAACCGTTTTCTGTAGAGGAATTGCTTGCGCGTATTCGTGTTGCGCAAAGGAGACTTGCAATAACGCAGCCAGGAGAACAGCAGGAAACATCTGTTTTTAAAAATGGTGAATTAGAGATCGATTATTCGGCTGGCTGTGCATATCTGAAGGGTGAAGAATTACATCTTACTCCTATTGAGTATAAGCTGCTTTGCCTTTTATCCCGTAATGCGGGAAAAGTATTGACACATACATTTATTACCCAGCAGATCTGGGGGCGGTGTTCTGAAAATGACGTTGCTTCCCTCCGTGTTTTTATGGCGACACTGCGAAAAAAACTGGAGCCAGAAAAAAATGGTGTGCAATACATCCAGACGCATATTGGAATTGGGTATCGTATGATCAGAATTGAAAGCAATGGTCTGGCCAGGTAATTATTCTCTTAAAAATCATTCTTGAATTATCTTCCTGTTTGTGATAAAATGCCTATTTACAAAAAAGCGGAGGTGCTATATGACATTTTATCAGGAACTTCAGTTGAATCAGGCAGGTTCAAAAGACCTGCTGAAAAAAAGTGAGACCGCAAAAGAAAAAATATATCATCTGTTTGTATATATGGCGAAGGTAGCGGTCACGATGGCATTTTGTTTTTTATTTGTTACTATTTTCAGTATTCTGCTTGGAAATGAGAACAGTATTGTAGGAGTCGTTGTCTTATTATGTCTTATGGTATTTCGAAATGCCGATCTCGGAATCCATACCGGACAGTCTACCATACTTCTGGCTTTGTTTTTCGCAGTTATGACAGTGTGTCCACATCTGGCAAATCAGCTTTCCCCGGTACTGGGAATGCTGTTAAATATTGCTGCATTGGCAGTGCTGATTCTGTTCGGCTGTCATAATCCATTTATGTTTAATCAGTCCACACTCGTTCTTGGATATCTGTTGCTATATGGATATGATGTAACAGGAAAAAGCTACGAGATGAGACTGGTGGGAATGGCAGTAGGAGCTGTACTTACCTGTCTGGTATTTTATCGAAATCACAGAAACCGGGTTTATAAAAGAAAGATACAGGATGTACTGCAGGAATTTGATCTCTCTTCTTCCAGGACAAAATGGCAGTTATGCCAGATCCTGTGTGTACCGGCTGTACTTTGTATTGCAGAGCTTTTTAAAATGCCACGTGCAATGTGGGCAGGTATTGCAGCTATGTCAGCAATCTTACCGTTTATGGAAGACATGCAGTACAGAGTGAAGAAAAGAATTGTGGGAAATATTGCAGGAGTTCTTTGTTTTACAGCATTGTATTTCCTGCTTCCGTCATCCATCTATGCATACATAGGAATCCTTGGTGGAATCGGTGTGGGATTTTCTGCAAAATATGGCTGGCAGGCTGTATTTAATACATTTGGCGCTTTGGCTATCGCTGCAGAGAGTTATGGATTAAAGGGTGCAGTCAGCCTCAGAGTGATTCAGAATATATTTGGTGTTGTTTTTGCTCTGGTATTTTGCGCTGTGTTTTATTGGGGTATGTCAAAAAAAATGGCAGGAGAAAACTGATATAAGTAGCCATTTGGTTGGATGCAATTCTGACTGAATGGCTTATTTTTATGCAATAGAAAATATAAAATTTCAAAAATATATACGCTGAAATCAGCCTATTGCAGTATACGAAATCTCAATAACGTGGTATAGTTAGCTTAAATAGGCTTTTTAGAAAACATGCCGTATTTCATATGGCTTCCTGTAGAGCATTGCATCCGCGGTACCTATGGTTGGGAAATCAGGGAGGAGATTGCAGAGCTTCTGGAATCTGGTCCCATTGATAAACCTACCTTTGGAAGCCATTTTTGCCGGAAGTGCCAATCATTGTAGATTCGCTCTGTTGCGCAGGAGTAACGCCAGAGAGTCATGAACTGGCTCTGGAAGCCATGAAAGCGTGTCAGATCAAGGTTATTTAAGCAATCATGATATCTGGGAAAGGTGATATTATGCATTATATTAGAATTACAAAAGAAAACATTGACAAGGAACATATCTGCTGTGCTATGTCAGGAAAAAACAGTATCGTAAAAAAAGAGTGGTTAAAACAGCGTTTTGAAGAAGGACTGGTTTTTTATCGGAGTGCAGAGCGCGGAAAGTGTTTTATTGAATATATTCCTGCAGAAAATGCATGGGTGCCCATTGATGCAGACGGATATATATATATTAACTGCTTATGGGTTTCCGGTTCCATGAAGGGACACGGCTATTCCAATGATTTGCTGAATGAATGCATTCGTGATGCAAAAGAACAAGGGAAAAAGGGAATCTGTATTCTGTCTTCAGAAGGGCGAAAGAAAGAATTTCTGGCAGACCCGAAGTATTTAAAATTTAAGGGATTTTCTGTTGCAGATACTTCGGACTGCGGAATCACTCTTATGTATTTACCATTTGACACAGATACTGAGCCGCCAAAATTCAAAGAATGTGCAAGACACCCGAAAGTAGAAGAGGAAGGATTTGTTCTTTACTATACAGATCAATGTCCCTTTACCTGTTACTGGGTGCCCCGTGTGGCGGAAGTGGCAAAAGAACACAATATTTCTTTCAGGGTAATTCATGTTACAAGCAGAGAAGCCGCACAGAACGTTCCTGCACCGGTGACAACGTATGCACTATTCAGAGATGGAAGATTTCTGACACAGGGAATACAGTCTGATAAAAAATTTCTGGCTCTTGCAGGCCGGGAATCTGATAGAAAATGAGTTGGCAGAGGAGAAACGAATATGGTAAAAATTATTTCAGACAGTACCTGCGACCTTTCGCAGGAATTATTGAGAAAATATGATATTGACATTCTTCCGCTTCATATTCTTCTGGGTGACAGTGAATATAAAGATGGAAAAGACATTACCCCTGATCAGATTTTCACCTGGTCTGACGCAAACAAGACAACACCAAAAACTTCAGCCCCTGCTCTGGCAGATGCCATGGAGCTTTTCCGCCCATATGCAGAGGCTGGAAGGGAAATTGTCTGCTTTTCTATTTCTGCAGGTATGTCCACCTCTGGAAATGTGATGCGCCTTGCTGCTGAAGAGCTGGGGGCTTCAGACAGGATAAAGGTAATCGATTCTGCAAACCTTTCTACAGGTATCGGTCTTCTTGTAGTAGAGGCTGCAATTATGGCAAAGAATAACCGGACAGCTTCCCAGATTGTTTCTGAGATAGAGAGGTTGAAACCAAATGTGCGAGCAAGCTTTGTGGTTGATACCCTCACCTATTTATACCGCGGTGGACGCTGCAATGCAGTAGCGGCTATGGCCGGAGGTATTTTAAAACTGCATCCCAGGATTGTAGTAGAAAATGGCGCCATGAATGCTTCTAAGAAATACCGGGGGAAAATTAATTCTGTTATCATGGACTATGTTAAAGATATGGAAAAAGATTTAAAAAATGCGAGACCAGAACGTGTATTCATAACACATTCTGGCTGTAAACAGGAAACTGTAGAGAAAGTGCGGGCTTATCTGGAAGAGCTTGGCGTTTTTGATGAGATATTGGAAACCAGGGCAGGTGGTGTTATATCAAGTCATTGTGGACCTGGCACATTAGGTGTGTTGTATATTGCAAAATCGTAAAGCATGCCCCCCTTTTTATAAAACTGCACAGTATAGTTTTTCATTTGGCTTTGTAATTGTTATTCATCCCTGACACACTTCCATAAATTGCTCAGCTCGCTTTTTTCCTGGCTTTTGATAAATTCATCAACCCCAATCATGGCAGTATCACCAAAATCATCAAAAGCGCTTGCAGGAGTCTTACAGAAAACAAATCGGATACTTGAAACATCGTAATTTGGTGATTCGTCGAAGTGCAATGCAACATCCTTTGCTCGCCGAAGGCTGTTGATTGCTTCTTCTTTTTTACACAGCGACAGCAGAACATCCGCTCGCAGTGCCCAAAGAAATGCTTCGCTTTTGTCCATATATCCCTGTTTTTCGGGATCTTTTAGCCCGGGATAAAAGGCAAGAGCCCAATCCACAAGAGCTAGAGCATTTGCATAATCTTTTGTCTTACAGAAAACATTCATATATCCCACCACAATTTCAAAGTGCGTCACAGTTAAATCTAATAATGCCCTCGATAAAAAGGGAAGTGCTCCCTCCGGATCATTGCAAGAGGATGCAAGCACCATTCCAATCGAAGAGTGGTTCAGCCGACATGGATTGTTCTCTTTCAATAATGCAATTCCTTTGTCATATTCCCCAAGCGCAAAATGGATTTCAGCCATTTCCCTGCGAACAGAAACATCACTTATCTCCGGATCTTTGTTTTGTCCGATCAGTATACATGCACGTTCACAAAGGGAAAGCGCCTTCTTTGAATAAGCAGCATTCTTTTGCGTCAGTCCTCTTAAACGGTAGATTCTGGCACTGTAATAAACAACATCAAAACAATTCGGATAACACTGTAATGCCTTTTCAACATCAGAAAAAACATCCTCAGTATCTCTGTCGTGAGAATACTGCTTCAGCCTTGTAATTACAGTTTCTCTGTTATTGTTTCTAAACTGGTATCCGATAAGCGCATCGATAGACACCTCAAACAGATCTGCCATCTCCGCAATCAGGTTTAATTCCGGCGTCGCCACACCCCGTTCCCATTTTGAGACAGATGCAAAGGTAACGCCTAAAGCTTCCGCTAACTGCTCCTGTGTCATAGCGTGTTCTTTTCGCAACTTGCTTATATTTGCAGAAAGTGATAATTTCATCTTTGGTACCTCCCTTTTTCTTTATATCTATATTTTACTGCAAATTTGCAAATAAGGAAGGTATCAAGAGTACAATTAGTTTAGTTTTTTTTGGACTGTTAGTTTAGCATTTGCATAGTCAGCTTATCATAATTATTTATGCGAAAATGAATTATTGGGGGATATTTTTGTTTTCTATGCGTCTAATAGATGTAAAGAAAAAGCTGGCCGGCATGAAAAAGAGGTGGTATTTAAATGACAAAAGAACAACTGGGAAATCTGGTCCTGGATTCGGAAAGACAATTATACTCAACTGCAAAAACAATCTTATTCAGTGACCAGGACTGTGCAGATGCTATCCAGGAGACAATTGTAAAAGCTTTTTCCAAAATAGACACATTAAAAAACGATAAATATGCCCGTACCTGGTTGATCCGAATTTTGATCAACGAATGTTACAACCTCGTACGTAAGTCCAGTAAGTTTATTTCGTTTGAAGATCTGGAGGACAGACTGGAAATGGAATCAGAAAAGTCAAAGGATTACAGCGAATTGTATGCCGCTGTAAATTCCTTAAAAGAGGAGCTGCGTTTGCCCGTTATTTTGTATTACATAGAAGATTTCAGCGTAAGAGAAATCGCCCAGATCCTTGAAATATCGGAAGGTGCTGTTCAGAAGAGACTTGCAAGGGCAAGGGGAAAATTAAGGCAGGAATTGCAGGAGGTGCTGGTATGAGATTAGAAGATATGAAAAGCGATATTCCCGAAACACCGGATTTTATCCATAAAATGATTCAAAATGAGGTTGCAAAGCAGATACAGGATACAAAGGTGATGAATCTTCAAAGAAGAAAAACATGGACGATTCCCAAAATCGCAGCTGTAGCAGCTGCTTGTACGCTGGCAGTTTCCACAGCAGCATATGCAGGTGTAAATCTGTATCACTGGTTTCTGGAGAAGCAGGGCGCTTATGGTGTAGCGGTTAAAATTGATGCCGATAGCATGGCAAAGGAAACCATGCTTCCAGATGAGGTTCCAAAGGTAAATCTGTTTGCCAGATACATTCCAAAAGGCATGAGCTGGAATGACGAGTATCATCTTCAGTATCCGGAACATGAACAGACCGGCGGGTTTAGCTTTGCATCTGTTCTGTTGGATAAAAATGATCTGGGACAGGTTGTGCAGGATCAGAATGTTATTGATAGCGAGGAGCGTACATTTGGAGAATATCAGGGAGTATACCTAAAGTATAATAGCATCGCCAAAAGTGGAACTTTTAACCAGAGAATTTACCTTGTCTGCCCGGATTTATACCGTGTGATTATGATCTACATAGGAGATGACGTATCAAAAGAGGATGCCATAAAGGTGGCTGAGAATCTGGTGATTACGGGAAACACAACTATGGTAAAAACTGCCGGGATGCCTACCTGGAGTGAAGACATGATAGCTGAAAAGATAGAAAATGATGATGATGAAATAATCACTTCTGTAAATGAGAAGGAGCTGCCTGTTTACCAGATCGGTGACACCTTTGATCTGAATGCGACTGGGGAAGACACAAATGGTGAGTATCTGACGAAAACCATTTCTGCAAAGGTGGATTCCATCCAGATCGCAGATGACCTTCAGCTTCTTGAGCCTGACAAAATACCGGAGGAATGGACAGAAGCAATTGGGGCTGATGGAAAACTGTCTGCAAATACATTGAATTATGTAAAATCTGGTGATGGAATCAATTCCCTGGATGAGATTGTGAAGTCAGAAGCTGTGAACCAGAAACTGGTTTATGCCACAGTGACCTATACAAACAATTCAGATGAGGAAATCGACCATATGCTTTATCTTGGTGCTTTGCTAACCATGACAAAGGAAAATGGAAGAGTACAGATTTACGTTCCAACGGAACAGTCCGGCGATGGCTATGACCGCATCACCTGGGATGGCATGGCAAAGACCGGAGAAATGGTTTATTATAATGTCTCTGAAAATTATGGCAATGGCGGAAACTACATTTCCTCTATAAAGCCAGATGAAAGCGTGCAGCTGAACATGGCCTGGATCGTAAATGAAAATGACCTGGAAAATCTGTATCTTAATGTAACCGGTGATGGAGCCTCGTATGAGTTTTCTGAAAATATACTAAAAAATGGACTTGTAGATATTCGCAAATAATAGTTTAAATATGTAAAAAACGAAGCAAATTAACCATTTCCGGCAGTCAACAGCTGTCGTGTTAAAAGTCCCGGAATGCCAGTAATGTGGATTCCGGGACTTTTGGATAAAAACTAAAAAATGGTTGTCTCACGTTTAATTAGAGTGGGTAGTACTGTTTTGTGAATGGGGGTCTCCATAATAGCTGGGCGACGCTTTTTACGGTTTTTCATCTGCATGACGAGGATATCCATGGCTTCTTTAGTAAGAACATCGATTTGCTGATGTATCGTGCTGAATGGTATAAGGTATTCTGACGCAATCGGTGAATCGTCAAAACCAACAACCTGATAGGTTGGAGGTAATTCTCCGTATTTCTTTAGAACCAAATTTAAAAAAATAGATGCCAAAGGATCCTGACGCAGGACTTTCACTTATTCGAATCTATGATCAACTGAAAAATTATATTGGAAAAGAACTTTACTTTGTGATAGAAAACGGAAATGAAACAGGCTTTTCTTTTATCAATGTGGATGATTTCAGGACTTCTATGACGGAAAAATATGCCCTGCTCCGATACGAAGTTATGATGCCAAAGCAATCAGGCTACCGGATGGGACAAGTATGAATCGAGCAAATCATATATTGCTGGGCTGGGCAGAAACACGAAATACCAATGTAATTGATCCTGCCACCAATGAAGATGCTTACGCACAAATAATTTATATGCCAGGTAGTTCATATCCGATTCAGGATAAAGATGTTACATTGTATGCAGTTTAGGCACAAAACAGTGGAACGCTGATGGAAGATATTACGATTGCGGTAAGAAATGATGGCAAGGTACCCTCAGAACCCGCCATTTAAATAGCGTTTTTCGAAATCAGAAATGAAATCGAGAAACGCTTCTTATTTCCGCAATTTTGCTTCGTCCTGTAAATTTCAGTGTACCTATTCTTTTGGGTCAGATCATATCGTAAAGGAAAATTATTGGATTAAACATAATTTTACTGGCTGTAATGATAGTGACAATGAAATTCTTTTACTATATTCTGATAATGTAAAGATTGCATAATATTGATTGTGGAAAGGGGGCAGCAGAATGAAGAAAAGGATATTGACTGTGGTGATTGCAATCGCAATACTGGCAGGAATTGCGGTACCGGTAAGGGCAGAAGAAACTGTTCCGGAAGAAGCCGTGGAGTGCCTGACAGAGATGCCTTATGAAGCATTACCGGAAGAAGAGTTTGAGTTTGATGAAGCAAGCAGAACGATTACTGCGTATATCGGAACATCTGTGGATGTTATTATACCGCGTACGATTGGTGGTGTGCCGGTAGAAAATATTTCTTATAATGCTTTTGAATGTGCAAGAGATTATGTGCATTCGGATATGGCAACCAATCAGAAAGAAGGCGAGTGGCTGCCAATGCGCTGTCTGATTCTGCCGGAGACATTGAAGTCTATAGAGGACAGTGCTTTTACCCACTGCCATGATCTGGAAACTGTGATTTGTTATGCACCTCTGGAAAATACGAATAAAGGTTTATTTGAGGAATGTAAGGGATTGAAAACAGTGATTTTTGTGAACGGGGTTGGAGAGATGGACAATTACCTGTTTAATTACTGTAAGAATTTGAAGACCGTATGGTGGAAGGGAAAGGTAAACAGAATCGGGGTACAGTGTTTTGGAGCTACAGGTTTGGAGCAGTTCTGTGTGAATGCGAAGAATATTGACAGTTGTGCATTTATCGGATGTGAAGATTTGAAGGAAATACACATTCGCAGCGGAGTTGAGAATCTTAATATGACAGCATTTGCAATGCTGACAGGAATCGAAACAATTTGTCTGGAAGGGATTGATCCAGATGTAATGGAAGCAGACTGGGTGAACTTACAGAACAGCACAGTTACTATCATGGTGCCAGAGGATACTACTGATGAACAGCTGCAGCTTGTGATTCAGAAGTTTGCCAGTGCATATATAATTGTAAATAAATCCCAGGTACAGAAGGACAGCTGCCAGCTGTCGGATGATCCAATGCCGGATATTGATGGCATAGTTGGTGAATATGGTATTTAACCGAATCAAGTAGCGAAGCGGACCTGGAATATCCGCTTGACAGGGAAATCTGATTAACCGTCGAGGTACATTAACATTGTATGCATGAAAAGATCCCAGTAAAGTGGAGGCGTTTTAGCCATTCGCTTTGCAAAGGGATCTTTTTCTGATTTGCATACTCAAATGTCTGCAAAAACAGGTTATTTTGATCCGAAGAATATAGAATAGTTAAGCTATATATGATAATATAAAGATATCATACACATAGGAGCTTCGATAATTTGAACACAGGTCACGAAGCGACTGCGTTCATGAGCAAGTAGCAAAGCGGACCTGGAATATCCGCTTTACTTTCTCAGAAAGGAAAACAAATGAGAAAAGCAATCGCATATGCATCTGTGCATCATGGAAATACAGAAAAATTAGTAAAGCGCATAGCAGAAGAGTGTCAGGTTGATTTGATTGATGCTGTAAAGCAGCCAAATGCAGATCTGAGCAGCTATGATATGATTGGTTTTGCATCGGGAATCTATTTTTCGAAATTTCATCAATCATTATTGGGATTTGCGGAGAAAAACTTACCAGACAACAAAAAGGTATTTCTGATTTGTACTTATGGTGGAAATGCGAACTATAAATCCATAGAGCAGATTTTGAGTAAGAAGCATTCTAAGGTAATTGGAAAATTCGGATGCAAGGGCTATGACACATTTGGTCCATTTAAACTGGTTGGTGGAATTGCAAAAGGGCATCCAGATGCTGAAGATATTAAAAATGCAGTTGAGTTTGTAAAAGGATGCCAGATAAAACATGGTTGATAGTATTTCTTGATTTTAGAGATGGAAATATTGCGATTGGGGAAGGAAAATGAGGATAAATTAATCTGTTAAAAGGAGAGCGAAAATGATGATCAGAGACGCAAAAGAAAAAGACATTCCGAGAATTCTAGAGTTATTAAAACAGGTGCTGCAAATTCATGCAGATATAAGACCTGATATTTTTATTCCGGGTACAACAAAATATACCATAGACGAATTGAGAGAGATTTTGAAGAATAAAGAAACACCAATATATGTTGCAGTAAATGAGGCTGATGTTTGCGTAGGGTATGCATTTTGTCAATTACGGGAGCAGCCTTTTTCAAACAATATGGTTCCATTTAAATCTCTTTTTATTGATGATCTGTGTATTGATCAGGAAGCACGAGGTCAGCATATTGGTGAAAGCCTGTTTGAATATGTAAAAAACGAAGCAAAGCAGCTGGGCTGCTATGAAGTGACATTGAATGTATGGACAGGAAATACTTCAGCAGAAAAGTTTTATGAGAAAATGGGGATGCGAACAAAAGAAAGACAAATGGAATACATATTATAAGTCCTGTTTTTATGGTATTATTAAAAAACAATGTGGACTGGATATCAGATGGAGGGACCTATGACAGAAAGAGAAAAAATGCTGGCAGGAGAACTGTACGATTGTGGAGATGCGGAACTGCTGACACAATGGCATAAGGCAAAATATCTGGTAAGAGATTATAATCAGATGAATTCTGCGGATGCAGATGAAAAAGAACGAATTCTGAATGAACTTCTTGGCGGAAAAGGCAAAAACTTATGGATAACGGCTCCTTTTTACGTTGACTATGGTAATAATATCTACTTCGGAAATAACTGTGAAGTAAATATGAATTGTACCTTTCTTGATGACAATATAATTCGTATCGGTGATAATGCCTTAATTGCACCGAATGTACAGATTTATACGGCATTTCATCCGACAAATGCCATAGATCGCTTCGGGATACCTAAAGAAGACGGATCATTTGAATTTTGTAAAACACAAACAGCACCAGTTATCATTGGAAATAATGTATGGATTGGTGGCGGAGCTATTATTTTACCGGGCGTTACCATCGGGAATAATGTTGTGATTGGAGCAGGCAGTGTTGTAACAAAAAATATTCCCGACAATGTGATTGCTGTAGGCAGTCCTTGCAGAGTGGTCCGTAGGAATCAGTAACAAACATGTTTTATCCAGATAAATATACAAGTGGGAGATATTATGCCTGAAATACAGAAGAAAATTGAATTACTACAGAAAATTGCACATCGATTTAATGAGGCAAATATAGAGTGGGCTTTAGGCGCATCTATGCTGCTGTACTTTAAAGGGATTATTTCAGAATTTCATGATATTGATTTAATGATCTCTGTTCATGATGCTGAACAGGTCCGGACGATTTTATCAGAAATGGGAGAACTTCACACACCGATTTGATTTCCGGTATTATTGCAGTTATATCGGTATTGGTAGGAACTTATATGACGTCAAGTGGAATCAAAAACTGTAAATAAAAGATTTTAGGGTTAGGAGGGATTAAAAGAACTATGAGCAAAAGATTGCTGGTAGAGCAGAAGCATACAAAAGCGGGAATAGAGTTTATCAAAGAAGGTCTGGAAGAGTTTGGCATAGAGAAAAAGCAGACCATAAAGACAATGCTTTTAGTAGAGGAAGTATTGGTGAAATTAAGGGAGCATGCCAAAGACCCTGATGAAAAGATCTGCATTATTTTGAATAAAAGGTTTGGCAGGGTATATGTGAATCTGTCACTCCGTGGTGAGAAATTCCAGTTTATTTATGGTCATACCATAGAAGAAGTACTGGACCAGGAAAATGATGATCTTCAGAGCGCACAGGAAAAAGAAGAAAAAATAATCCGGGATGTCCTTCTCAAGGCGAATGAAGAAAGACTGCGCTATAAAAACAAGAACAACATGAACCTGGTAGAAATTACAGTACAGAAAAATCCCCATGCCATGGTATTACATACAATGCTGGCTTTAATAGCTGCAATCGTAATAGGTGTATTGATGAAAGTGTTTGTACCTTCAGGCGTGAACGAAGCACTGAACAATACTATTTTTACATCTATCAGCACAATGTTCCTGAATGCTTTGAAGATGATTGTAGGCCCGGTAGTATTTTTCTCCATAGCATGCTGCATTTCCCAATTTGGAGATCTGAAAGAAGCCGGACGTATTGGTGGAAAAGTCATGGGCTTTTACCTGCTTACCACGGTTCTGGCAATTCTTACGGCAACAGGTGTGTTTGAATTATTGAAGCCAGGTAATCCAGAGCTTGCGGCAAAACTGGCTGGAGATGCAGCTACGGTGTCGGTTTCGGATGTAAGTATTTCAATCAAGGATACAATTGTAGGAATCATTCCGGCAAACTTTGTAAAACCGTTTTTAGATTCCAACATGATGCAGCTCATCTTTTTGGCAGTTCTGATTGGAATTGCATTAGAGAAGATCGGGGAGCATTCCAGATTATTAAAGGATATATTCGAAGCATGCAATGACCTGTTCCTAAAGATTACAGTGATGCTGGTACGTTTCATACCTGTTGCAACCTTTTGCTCCATTGTATCGGTTGTATTAAAGACAGGACCGGATGTGCTGTTGTCCATGCTGGCCATGCTGGGAACTTTTGCAGTAGGAATCGTGGCGATGATCACTGTATATTGTATATTACTTGGAGTAATCGGCCGTTTGAATCCGATTCCCTTTTTGAAAAAATACAGTCCCACAATGCTTCAGGTGTTCGGCATGGCTTCCAGTAATGCGGCGATCATTGTGAACATGGATGCCTGCGAGAATAAACTTGGTATATCAAAGAAAATCTATTCCCTGTCTATTCCCCTGGGGGCAACGGTAAATATGGACGGAACCTGTATATATCTGGTGATATTTGGCATGGCACTGGCAAGAGTTTTCGGTGTTGATATCAACGGTGGAATGATGCTGTCTATGTTTTTCTCCGTGTTTGTTCTTTCTGTAGGTGCGCCAGGAGTTCCAGGAGCGGGGCTTGTATGCCTGTCTGTACTTCTGACACAGTTGAATGTTCCGCTTGCAGGAATCGGACTGGTCATGGGACTGGACTCCCTGCTTGGAATGATGCGTGCAATGAGCAACAGCCTGGGCGATGTGACAGCATCCCTAATTGTTGCAAAATCAGAAAAGAAGCTTGATATGGAAAAATATATGAGTTAGTTTGAAGAAACTATAAAAAATAGGTATTAAGCTTTCGTATAGAAGCTACATGCCAATCCATGGTTTATGTCAGGTACATGCACTTGCTTATAATATATTTAATTAGTTTAGATGATTGGCGTTATCTGCAAATATGAGAAAACAACGCATAGAATTTCTCCAATTTTTAAATTTTCGACGACGGTCAGGACGGTGATTTATACTACAAATACCATTGAATCCCTGAATTCTACCTACCGGAAACTGAATCGCCAGAGAAGCGTATTTCCAAGCGATACAGCTCTATTAAAGGCTCTGTATCTTGCCACATTTGAAGTTACCAAGAGATGGACCAGTACGATCCGGAACTGGGCACAGGTGTATGGTGAACTGAGTATTATGTACGAAGGGCGCCTTCCAGAGTAACGAATAAACAGGCGAATAAGACGGGCGGAAAACCGTCTGCTCTCACAAAGTTCTTCCTCAGCTTAGCATCCCATTTCCTTCGTATGCCACGCCCCCACGCAGTGAATAGCCCCTCACGTCCCCTTTTCCGACGCGGAGACGTAAAGTGGTGTCATGAGCAGGAGTTAAGGTGTAGGTGACATTCTTCCCCTCCCATTTAAGATCCACGCGGATGTTTCCGCGGGCAATGAACCCCGTGGCTTCCCCATTTCTCCAGGAGGGTGGGAGCGCAGGGAGAAGGACAAGCTCTTCTCCCTGGCTTTGAACCAGGATCTCGGCAACCGCAGCACTGTAACCTAAATTTCCATCAATCTGGAACGGTGGGTGGGCACAAAATAAATTGGGATAGATGCCACCTCTTCGTATTCCCATTTCTTCCATTGGATCTACTACATAAAACAGGTTTTTCATAATTTTCTCCACATGAGCGCCATCTTCCATACGGGCCCACATCAGAACCTTCCAAGCCAGACTCCATCCGGTTCCCTCATCCCCCCGAAGTTCAAGACTTTTTCTCACTGCTTTATATAATTCTGGTGTCTGTGGAGTAATGCCGCAGCCAGGATGAAGCTCATAAAGATGAGAAACATGGCGATGATGCACATCCTGTTCTGGAAATTCCTGGTTCCATTCCAGAATCTGTCCCTTGCTTCCAATAGCAGTAGGTACCATGCGCTCCAGCGCTTCCAGCACATCACACATTATCTGATTCTGCAAGTCAAGCGCTTCGCAGCCTTTCACATAATCCTGAAACAGATTCCTTGCAATGGCCAGGGTATTTTCGCTGTATTCTGCCACGGAACAATCCTCATAAAATAGATTTTCCGGTGAGGTGGCGGGACAGATAGCAAGTCCCTGATCTGTTTCCTGAAGCTGAGCCAGACAGAACCGCACATTTTCCTCAAGTATAGGCATGATTTCTTTCAAATACTCTTTATCTTCTGTAAATAAGTACTGGTCGAACAGATTTCGGCAGAGCCATGCCTCTCCAAAAGGCCAGAACGCCCACACCGCTTTTCCTGTTGCAGGAGAAGTTTTACCCCAGATATCCGTGTTGTGAAAACAGGCAGTTCCTTCACAGTTAAGCAGTTCTCTGGCGGTTTTCTGTCCATTTTTAACCAGCGCTTTGCAAAGATTTACCAGTGGTTCCTGCATTTTGGCAAGATTCAGAGGCCCTGTCATCCAGTAATTCATTTCGGTATTGATATTTACGGTGAAATCACTGAACCATGGTGGAATAATATCATTGCTCCAGATTCCCTGCAGATTGGCAGCCTGGGTCCCTGGTCTGGAAGATGAGATGAGCAAATATTTTCCGAAAGCAAACAGGATTGCATAAAGCTCCGGGTCAGATGCGCCCTCATGAAATGTTACAAGACGCTCCCGCAGATCATACTGAGAAGTTTCAGCAGAAATCTTCGGTACATCATCCCACAGTCTCAATGAAGTTCTCCCATAAAAAGACCTGTATTCCTCTACGTGCTCGTTCAGCAGCTCTTCAAATGGTTTTGAAAGTTTTTCTAAATCGGCAGCCAGCATATGATGAATTTGGGCATCGGAATATTGCTCAGTATATGCTTTGTCAAATCCCCGGAAGCTGGTACGGATTGCCATACGGATTTCCACCCCAGTTACATGCTCCAATAGAATTCCATCAGCAGATCCAGTAGCCTTTCCACCTTCTGCAGTTACGCACCCTTCTCCTATAAAGTGTACACCCTGAAGCTCTGGTTCGTCCGGGAAAAGAAATTCTTCCGGTTTATTTTCCTTAGTAACTTTCAGTCCGCTTCTTCCTGGACAGATTCCGGTAAGCGTGAAATGATTTTCCGTATAATTTTTCTCACGGATAAAGGCTCCGTCACAGTGGATCAAAATAGAAAAGGGCCGGCTGCTTTTAATCTGATACACAAGTCCCTGAGCCGGTGCGCTGATAAAGCAGGTACGTGTAAGCTTAGCGCCATTTCTCACATAGCACTCAGAAGCCACAGCCCGATCTAAATCCAAATGCCTCTCATAATCTGTCACAGCTGTATCTGAATCCGGCGAAGCACCTGCAACTGTATCTCCATCAGCATCATAATTATCCTCCACAAAATCCAGATGCAGATCCCCAAAGGGCAGATAAACCTGTACATCCTCAGCTTCTTCCAGCTTTTTTTCCATAACCTGTTTTGCTTCTTCATATTTCCCGGCTTTTGCAAGCTCCCGGGCTTGCTTCACTACTTCAGGGGAAAGTCCGGTCTGTCCGCTGTAAGGAGAGCCTGACCATAAGGTATCCTCATTTAACTGTAATACCTCATGTTCCAAAGCTCCGTGAATAACCGCTCCCATTCGTCCATTTCCCAGTGGAAATCCCTCCAGCCAGCATTTTGCCGGATTTTTATAATACAATTCCATATATTTATTCCTTTCATTATGGTATATTGGTGTTATGATCTGTCTACTGATGATACCTCTTTCCATATTCCGATGGCGAAATTCCCATGCATTTCTTAAACAGCCTGCTGAAATAAAGCTGATCATCAATTCCTACCATGGAAGAAATCTCTTTCATGGACATGGTATTCTCCTTGATCAGGGTTGCGGCCTTGCGTATCCGCAGATTATTCAGATAATTGGTAATGCTTGTGCCAACCTCAGATTTAAAAATCCTGCACAGATAACTGGAGCTTAAATTTACGTTTGCAGAAATAGAAGACAGGGTCAGCCTGTACATGTAATTTTCCTCCATATACTCCAGGGTTTTCGCTACATCAGTTTTATAGTGTCCCTCATTAGAGGAAAATTCCCGGAACACACTTCGCGCTTCCTCGTAATTTTCCAACATTTCCTGATAGGGCATATCCGGTGCAAAGGACTGGTACATGGTAAAACGATTGTATAGCTTTTTTACCAGCTGTTCCACCTTAATTTCACTGTCGGACAGCTCCGTCTGGGAAAAAACAACCAGTGCGCTATAATCGTTCAGCACCAGAATATAGGGCTGAAGCACTCCCTGAACCGCATCCAGGATCATATCCCGCAGAAGACTCCCGGAGATGGAAAATGCGTCATTAGATAAATACTTCTCAAAGGTTACATAGCAGACGGCACAGGAAGCTTCCATAAATGCAAGTCTGGTTTTAGCATGCTGTCCCATAAAATCTGAAAGCTTTACATCCTTCTGGAAAAATTCCAGCAGCAGCTTTGATATATCCTCTTCCTGATCCTTTTTTTCGGTTTCCCAATTTCTGGGCACTTTGTCCTTTAATTTTTCTACCGTTTTATTCAGACAGGCAAGAAGGGTATCTGGCTGGATCTTAATTTTCAGCAGATAATCTGCCGCACCAAGCAGCAGTGCACTTCGCACAGAATCAAAATCCTCGTAATTGCTAAGTACCAGAATTTCTCCCGGACAATTCTTTTCCTTTAAAGTCCGAATCAGCTCAAGCCCGTCCATCCCAGGCATTTTCAGGTCTGTGATGATCACATCCGGATGATGCTGTTCGATCAAAGGCAATGCCTCAAGTCCATTTGATGCCGTTCCGCAAATAGAAAAGCCATGCTCCTCCCAGGGCAGGATGGAACGAAGCGCAATTTTTACAATAGGCTCATCATCCACAATCAGTATACTGTACATGTATCGTCCTTTCTGACCAGAGCGTGTTTGAAAAAGGCTCTAGTTGTGTATTTTATGAAAGCGTGTCCGCATAAAGCTCCGGCAGGGTCAGGGTACAAGTAGTTCCTTTTCCCGGCTGGCTGTTAATTTTCAGCCCGTATTTTCGTCCGAAATTCAGCTGGATCCGGTCATTTACATTGGCGACGCCAATCCTTTTCCGCTCCGGGTGAGGTGCCAGAGCGTCAACTGTCACCTCAAAGCCTTTGCCGTCATCAGACAGTTCGATCATTACATCCGCATTTTCCCGCCAGCAGGTAATCTGAATCTCCATCACCGTGCCATTATCTGACGAACCGTGCATCACCGAGTTTTCTGCCAGAGGCTGCAGAATCAGCTTTGGAACCAGGCAGGAGAGCAGCTCATCCTCCTCCACATGGAAAGAATATTCAAAGCTTCCTGCATACCGGATCCTAAGAATGGAAAAATAATTTTCCAGATTTTCCAGTTCCTCCTGAATCGTAATATATTCATTCTTATTGGTAAGGGTATTCTGTAAAAGACTGCTTAGCGCCTGGATTCCGTCGCTTACAATCTGATCCTTATGCATGGCAGCCACAAACCGAAGACTGTTCAGAGTATTGAAAAGGAAATGAGGATTCAGCTGATACTGAAGCATCTGCAGCTCCAGCTCTCTTTTTTTCTTTTCCTGGGACTTTTGCTGGTCCATCAGATGTTCGATGGTATCTGCCATATGATCCATGCTGCCGGAAAGCCGGGAGAGTTCATCCTTATGCTTGTCCTGAATACGCACAGATAATTTTCCTTCGGAAACCTCACGGCAGAATTCCAGCATTCTTTTAATAGGAGACATAATTCCCTGATATACCATGGCTACAATTCCGATGCACAGTAAAACCAGAAACATTACCACTACAAGAATCTGTTTCAGCATGGCATAAACCTCTGAATTGATATAGTGGTAAGGCATGGTATATACAAACAGCTGATTCAGATTTTTATTAAAAATATAGGTCACCAGCTGTTCCTCCCCATTCTCATGGATACTAAAGGAATCGGTTTTCTTTGGAAGCCTTTCCTGGATTTTTTTCAGAAGCTCATCATCCGTTTTCTCCCCCAGGGCTATACTTCGGTTCCAGGAAGAGAGCACCGTTCCATCCAGATTCATATACATAATATTGGAAGAATCTGACAGTCCCACAGGCTCCAGTACTGTCTTGGAAAAGATTTTTTCTTCAATAGAAATCAGAGTGTAGCCGATTACCCGGCTTTTGGAATACTGCTCGTAAATCCTTCTTCCAAGAACCAGAATATTTCTGTCACGGTAAGTATGTGCATAAGCCCACACATCCTGGTCCTGCTCTTCAAGCTGCGACAGGATCCGGTCCATATCTTCCTGATAGAACCCGTCATAGCCCAGATCATAAAAAATATTTCCATCGGTATCATAGACAGTAATATTTTTTGCCTGGGCAGGATAGATGATTTTATTGCGGATCATGTTTTGAATCTCAAGCATCGCCTGATTCTTCTCCATATCTGTCATGTCTTTTTTTAGAAGACCTTTTTTAATCTCTTCACTAATACAGATGGAACCACACAGATACTGGTATTTCTCAATCTCACTTACCATATTCAGATTGATCATGGACAGGGTCTGGGAAATAGATGCAGAAAGCTTCTCCTGAAGTGCCGCGGAAAATATATGAAAAGAATAGCCGCTGATTCCTACCAATGGTATAATAGAAATCATCAGAAGGGCAATTACAAGTCTTGTTTTGATGCTGAATTTACGAAATCCCTGAAAATGATGTTTTTTTTCCATGGAGGTTCCTCCTGTTGCTGACCACTGACGGGTATCTGTCAAAATATTATTATTTTCATTTATTATACAGGAAAAAAACAGAATAATCTATGTAAAAGCAAAAGATGAAAAAATAATACATATATGCCGCAAGAAAATCCATATCAGATATTATTTACAAGAAAATGCTCCATAACGAGAATCGTTTTATTAATTTACGACAAAAGATTTTCGCAATATAATAGCATCATCAGGCAAACGTAATAAAACAGCCAACCAGAAGGAGGAAACACCATATGAAAAAAAGATTTGCAGCATCCGCAATGATTCTTGCCATGAGCGCAGCTACTGTACTTTCTCCGCTCACAACATTTGCGGAAGCAGAAGAACAGGAACTGAACATTGCCATTTTCCAGGGTGGATACGGAGATGCTTACTGGAATCAGATGGTAGAGCTTTTTGAAGCAAGCCATGAGGGCGTGAAGGTAAATATGACGATCAGCCCGACTATTGGTGATATTATTCGTCCACAGATCGTAGCCGGAAACGCGCCGGATTTTATCTGTCTCAACGATGGTGGTGAGGACGGCGTAATTCTTTCTTTGATTAAAGAACATGCACTTTTAAATCTGGACGATGTATTTGACGGAGAAAACTATGCTGGAACCGGTACTCTTCGCGATGACATTACAGACGGAATTCTTTCCAGTACAAAGTGTGCACCATACGGAGACGATGAAATTTATCTGGCACCATTTAACAGTGGTCCGCAGGGTCTGATCTACAACAAGACCTTTTTCGATGAGAACAATCTGGAAGTTCCAAAAACATGGGACGAGTTTTTCACACTTGGCGATACCTTAAAGGATATTGACGGACGTGCGCTTTTCACCTATCAGGGAATTTATCCGGGATACATGGAAGAAATGCTCTGGCCGGCAATTGCAAATGAGTGCGGTGAGGAAGCTCTTACCAAGATTGCCAATTATGAGGAAGGTTCCTTCAACAACGAAGGTGTGTTAAAGGCTCTTACCCATATCAAAGAAATTGCAGAGAAAGGTTATCTGTTAGAGGGTACTGTAGGTATGAACCATACAGAGTCCCAGACAGAGATGATGCTTGGAAAAGCTGCATTTATCACGAACGGAACCTGGATGGAAAATGAGATGCAGGATGCTCCAAGAGAAGAAGGCTTTGAGTTTGCAATGGCCCCGATCCCAACTGAGAACGCAGATGATGTGCATTATGTATTCGACAGCTGTGAGCAGTTCTCCATTCCGGCTGCTGCAAAGAATCCGGAGCTTGCAAAAGAATTCCTTCGTTTCCTGTACAGCGATGAATCCGTATCTGCATTTGCAGAGGCTTCCGGTGCTCTCTATGCTACCAAGAGTGCCCGTGAAGTAGCAAAAGATAAGCTGTCTACTGCAATCTATAATATGTACGGAATCTACGAAGAGGCAAATGCTTCTTCCCTGATC
Organism: Ruminococcus sp. RTP21484sp1_RTP21281st1_A8_RTP21281_210402; assembly: GCF_040914025.1. NCBI lineage: Bacteria > Bacillati > Bacillota > Clostridia > Eubacteriales > Oscillospiraceae > Ruminococcus > Ruminococcus sp. RTP21484sp1_RTP21281st1_A8_RTP21281_210402. The sequence goes on along the minus strand of NZ_JBCPGE010000027.1, from coordinate 18,904 downwards.
ATGAGCTTTGCAGCAGTTCCGGCTGACTGCAAGATCAACCCGAAAGATGAGATCTTCAATCCGATCACTTCTGTTATGAACGATGAAATGACAGTAGAAGAGTGGGCACAGAACGTGGAAGCTGCTTTCGCACAGGTTCGTGCTGATATGGAAGCTGCCAACTAAACTTCATATGCCAGCCGGATAAAAACGGTAAAGCATGGAAAGGCTGCTGCACAGTGTATGCGGCAGCCTTTTGTAACCCTGAACAGATAGATTGCCAATCGGTGATGTCATCCACATTTTTCAATATTTAAATTTAAAGAGGTGAGCAAGCGTGGTAAAAAAGCCCAGATTATTTATAGCCCTGTGTACGCTTCCTGCATTGATCTTAACCATTGTTTTTATGATTGTCCCTATGGTAAATGCCATTTATCTGTCTTTTACCAGTTCCACTGCACTTAGCGTAGGCTTTAACAGCAAATTTGTATTTTTGGATAATTACAGGTATATGTTCCAGGATAAGGATTTTCTTCAGGCACTGTTTAATACTCTTAAGCTGATGCTGGTAATCCCGGCTGTGACCATATTTCTAAGTCTTGTATTTGCATTTATCCTTACTCAGGGACAGCTTAAGGAAAAGTCATTTTACCGGACCGTATTCTTTTTCCCAAGTATTGTTTCCATGACTGTAGTTGGTATTGTGTGGTCCTTTGTGTTTAATCCCACAAGAGGAATTCTGAATCATATGCTGGATCTGTTCCATCTTTCCACCTGGAAACACGCATGGCTTGGAGAGGGAAAAACGGCTCTCTGGTGTATCGGTGCAGCCTTGGTTTGGCAGGCCATTGGTTATTACATGGTCATGCATGTGGCTTCCATTGATGGGATTTCCCAGGAGGTTTATGAAGCTGCTTCCATTGACGGTGCAACAGGAGTGCAGAAGTTCTTTAAGATCACCATTCCGTTGCTTCGCAGATCAATTGGAACGACCTATATACTTTCCCTGTCTGGTACTATCAACTTAAGTTTTACCCTGTCCAATGTTATGACAGGTGGTGGACCAAACGGCGCATCCAGTGTCCTGTTGCAGTATATGTACACCCAGGGTATGAGAAATGCCAACTTTGGATATGCCATGGCAATCGCCATGTTTACCCTTGGCCTTGCAATCGTCCTTGCAATGATTTCTAAAAAAATATCATCTGAAAAAGAATAGGAGGGAGACTGATGAAAACTGTAAGAACCTGGTGTATCAGAATCCTGATGATTCTGTTTACCGTTATCTTTTTGTATCCGCTTTTCTGGAACCTGATGTCTGCGTTTAAGACAAATGCAGAATATCTGACAGATCCTTATGCATTGCCCGCAGCTTTGAATCTGGATAATTTTGTGGCAGCATGGCAGAAAGCAAATATTGCCGCTTATTTTGGAAATTCCATATTTGTGACAGTGCTTTCCACTGTATTGCTTCTGCTTTTGGTCATTCCCATCTCTTATGTACTGGCAAGATACCGTTTTGTGGGCAGCAGGCTGATTTCTACGGTCTACATGGCTTGTATTTTTCTGCAGGCTACTTACATTATGATTCCTTTGTTTCTGGAATTACAGGCTGTGAACGGATTAAATAACCTGCCGGTATTATGTCTTGTTTATGCAGTTATGCAGTTTCCTTTCTGTATTTTTACCTTACAGGGATTTATGTCTGCGGTACCAAGGGATTATGAGGAGTCTGCAAGAATTGACGGTGCTACTAATATCCAGCTGTTATTAAGAGTTATGGTGCCTCTTGCAAAACCCGGGATTGCGACCATTACGATGTTAAGTGCCATGGGCTTCTGGAATGAATATCCACTGGCACTTGTTCTTCTTACGGAAGATGCAAAGAAAACCCTTCCCATCGGTATGGCAAACTTGTTTGAGGTGCAGAAATATGCTACAGACTGGGGTGCCCTGTTTGCCGGACTTGTAATCGTTATGATCCCAACAATTATTATCTATCTCATTGGACAGAGATATCTGCTTCAGGGAATCGGTGCAGGCGGGTTGAAGGGATGAAAAAAGGAGAAATCATATGCCAACTGATCAGGAATTAATAAAAATAGTTCCCTCCTGCCGCCAGATTGCCTATCAGGCAACAGAGTTTTATGCGTTTTTTCATTTTGGAATGAATACGTATACCAATCGGGAATGGGGAGATGGAACGGAAAATCTGCAAATTTTTAATCCTACAGAGTTTGACGCAGACCAGTGGGTGACTGCAGCACAAAATGCCGGCATGAAAGGCGTAATTCTTACCTGTAAGCACCATGACGGCTTCTGCCTGTGGCCTACCAGATATACCAGTCACAGCGTTGCAGCAAGCCCGTGGAAAAATGGCAGGGGAGATGTGGTCCGGGAAGTGTCCGAAGCATGCCGCCGCCATGGACTGAAATTTGGAATTTATCTTTCTCCATGGGATCGAAACCAGCCTTGCTATGGAAGTGGAAAAGAATATGATGATTACTATCTGGCACAGCTGACTGAGCTTCTCACCGGCTATGGGGATATTTTCAGTGTCTGGCTGGATGGTGCATGTGGGGAAGGACCTAATGGGAAAAAACAGGTCTACGACTGGAATCGCTATTACGAATGTGTTCGAAAATATCAGCCAGACGCATGTATCTGTGTGTGCGGGCCAGATATCCGATGGTGTGGAAATGAAGCTGGCGATGTAAGAAAATCTGAGTGGAGTGTTGTTCCTGCGCGTACAGCACTTGCAGAGAGTGTACAGGAAAGAAGCCAGCAGACCGATGATGAGGAATTCAGAATGCGCCGGATTACCAGTGATATGGAAGATCTTGGAAGCAGAAAAGCGCTTGAAGGTGAAACGGATCTGATCTGGTATCCGGCAGAAGTAAATACTTCTATAAGACCTGGATGGTTTTATCATCCAGAAGAAGATGATCAGGTGAAAAGCCTGGAAGAGCTGGTTCATATCTATATTGGGGCTGTTGGAGGAAATGCAACCTTTTTGTTAAACATTCCACCTATGCCAAACGGACTTCTTCATAAAAATGATGTTAAACGTCTGGAAGAATTTGGAAGCTGGAAAAAGAAATCTTTTGTTCATAATTTAATGAGTACAGCACATGTTTTTTCGGAAAATGAAGATCCGGCGCATCCGGCTTCCAATTTGACAAAGGATACTTTAGAAGCATGGTATCAGCCTGAAAGCAGTGAGCTGCCAGTAGAGATAACGATTTGCCTGGACGACTCATACAATTTGGGGTATCTGGTATTAAAAGAGGCTGTCTGCTATAGCCAGAGAGTGGAAAAATATGAGGTATTTGTTAAAGAAGGGGAAATATGGAACAGTATTTACACAGGAACGGTAATTGGCTATCAGAAGATCATTCCTGTTAAGGGGGAAAAAGCCAGGGAAATGAAAATTGTTTTACATGATTTCCGTGTACTTCCGCTTCTAACGTTTATTGGGATTTATCCGGAAAATACCTAAGTGGTTGAGTATTGTTTGATATTATTTCATAAATTAAATAAATAATTTTTTATAAAAATACCCTTTAGGAGTAGAAATCATCCTAAAGGGTATTTTCCTCTTAAACGATATACAGGGGAGGGGTGGTAGTTTCTACCTTAAGAGGGAAACATATGGCAAGTACAACACCGTATGGTTTTCGAGTACATAATACGCTTGACGTAGAAATAAGTAAAAACTATAATTGATATAGCTGGAATAAACATATGATACGCCAAAAGAAAAGGAAAAATATTATGGACGTTAACTTCGAGTATTATAAGATCTTTTATTATGTGGCAAAATACCACAACTTTACCAAGGCGGCTCAGGCGTTAAACAACAGCCAGCCTAATATTACCCGGGCCATGAATTGGATTGATTTTGCAGTAGTTTCCACTCCGGCAGAGGTGGATTCCCCATTGAAACAGATCATGCTCATGCCCTTTCAGGAGATCCTGGTTGGTGGCACTACTTTTACCGCCCTTGGCAGCCAGGAACTTTCCCTTCGGGAGGTAAAGAACTATCCGATGATTTCTCTTGGGCGGGAAACTATGACCTATAAATTTTACAACAGCGTATTTTTGTCC